>DATFKK010000173.1 GCA_035268685.1 Candidatus Krumholzibacteriia bacterium
GCGGATCTGCGCCTGCCGATCGGCGGGGAACTGGTCGATGATCCGGTCGACGGTGCTGCAGGCCGTGGTGGTGTGCAGCGTACCGAAGACCAGGTGACCGGTCTCGGCCGTCTCGATGGCCATCTCCATGGTCTCGAGATCACGGAGCTCGCCCACCAGGATCACGTCGGGATCCTCGCGCAGAGCCGCCCGCAACGCGCTCTTGAAGCTGTCGGTGTGCACGCCGACCTGCCGCTGGTTCACCAGGCACTGCTTGTTCGGGTGCACGAACTCCACGGGATCCTCGATCGTGATGATGTGCTCGCGCCGTTGCTCGTTCACCAGGTCGATCAGCGAGGCGATGGTCGTGGACTTCCCGCTGCCGGTGGGTCCGGTGACCAGCACCAGGCCCTTGTTCAGCAGTGCGAGCTCACGCACTTCCTTCGACAACCCGAGCTCGTCGGCCGGGACGATGTCGTCGGGGATCGCCCGGAACACCGCCGCCGGACCGCGGCGATCGAAGTACAGGTTCGCGCGGAAACGGCTGACGCCCTCGATGGCGTAGGCGAAGTCGGTGTCGTGGTGCTTGAGGAACTGGTCGCGATTGCGCTGCGGCGTGATCGCGAAGAGCATCCGGAACAGTTCGTCGGCCTCGAGCGGCTCGCGCTCGCCGTCGAGCTCCACGTGGCCGTCCACGCGGTAGACCGGCGGCTGTTCGCAGCACAGGTGAAGGTCGCTGGCCTGTTTCTCGACCGTCGCCCGCAGCAGTTCGTCGATCAGAGCGCGGTAGTTCGGCGGCAGATCGTCGGGCACCAGCAGGTCGGTCTGGTGGTCGTCCAGCGACGGGAGCGAGCTCGGGTCGAACCTGGGGACGCCGTTGGTGGACGTCACGGCGTCGGCCACCGCCGTCGCCGCGTCGGCGTCCTCGGCGCTCATCTCGTGCCACGATCCCGATGGGGCCGACGGACCGGATCCACCGCCGTCCGGCTGATACTCGTCGGGAGGCACCGCGGCCACCGCGGCCGAGTCCGCCTCCGGCGGCGGGGTCTCGCGCGCGATCTCCTGGGCCACGTCGGCGAAGGACGCATCGGTGGCATCGCCGGAGCCGTTCTTCGCGGTCTCCCAGATGGTCGCGACCATGGTGCCCTGATCGTCTTCCAGTACACCGGTGTAGGTGAGGGCACCCACCGAGTACACGAAACTCGCCGTCCCGTCCTCGCGGTAGGTGTCGATCACGTTGGGGTCGGCGAGTTCGGTGACCAGGGCCAGGATCTTGTCCGCGTCGAGCATCGCCTTGCTCACGGTCTTGGTGCCCGACAGGAAACGGAAGGCGGGCGCGCGGTCCTGTTCGAGGATCAATGCCTCGGCCTGGTACTCGGAAAGAGCAGAGAGGAAGCGATCGAGTTGGGCCATGACCGCCTTCGGTGGTTCGAGCGTGCACGAGGAAGCAGAGCTGAGGTGTGCCGGGTGACGGCCATGGTGCTCGTCCTCGCTGGTTGCCTCAGTCGAGACCGCCACCCGGCACGGTCGGCCACAGCACAGGGTGTGCCCACGTCCGAGGTACGACATCCCGTGGCACGACCCGGCACACCGAGGTACGTTCCACCACCGGTACCCGCGCGCCGGCCGCGCCGGCCGCTCTCGCACCGGAGCAGGCTGCACGATCGCGTGTGGGTCTTCGCGAGGCGCCCGTCACCACCGGGCTTCGCCGATGTCCGAAGCGGGCCGACGGACGAGGGCGCGTGGTTCCGCGTGACGGCGGAGAGGAAGGGGAACGACCCATGTCGATCCGGAACTTCCGCGCGATCCAGCGTGCGATCGTCGACTGCGACCGCTGTCCGCGTCTGCGCGCGCACTGCGCGAAGGTCGCCGCCGAGCGCAGGAAACAGTTCGCCGATCAGCAGTACTGGGGACGTCCGGTCCCCTCGTTCGGCGATCCACGCGCGCGCATGATGATCGTCGGACTCGCTCCCGCCGCCCACGGCGCCAACCGCACCGGCCGCATGTTCACCGGCGACAGTTCGGGCGACTGGCTGTACGAAGCCCTGCACCGCTACGGTTTCGCCAGCCAGGCCAGGTCGGTCTCGGCCGACGACGGCCTGGAGCTCGACGACTGCCTGGTCTCGGCCGCCGTCCACTGCGCGCCCCCTCAGAACAAGCCCACCCGAGAGGAACAGGACACCTGCCGGCACTGGCTGCACCGCGAGATCGACGAACTCGATCCGGAACTGGTGATCGTGCTCGGCCGCATCGCATGGGACGCATGGCTCCGCCTGCTCGACGAACGCGGTGTCGACCTCCCCTCACCGCGTCCGGAGTTCGCGCACGACCGTTTCGTGGAAATCGACCGAAGCCCGCTCGTGTTGCAGAGCTACCATCCGAGCCGCCAGAACACGAACACGGGTCGCCTGACCCGACGCATGTGGCACGCGGTGTTCCGTCGGGCCCGGCGTCACCTCGACTCGCTGGACTGATCCTCGACGCGCCCGCGACCCACGGCCCAGACCAGCAGCAACCAGGCCGCGATCAGACACACCCCGCCGATCGGAGTGATCGCACCCAGCCACGGCATGTCGAGGAGGACCAGCGCGAACAGGCTGCCACTGAACACCACGGTCCCGGCCACGAAGAACGACCCGGCCCATCGCAGACGAGCCGGGTCGAAGCGATCGTGCAGCACGGACACCAGCAGCATGACGGGAACGTGCGCCATGAGCAGGCGCACGCCGGTGTCGAAGGTGTCCAGACGGCGTGGAGGCACGTGTTCGGCCAGACCATGCGCCCCGAAAGCGCCCGCGGCCACCCCGATCGCACCGAGCACGGCGGCCGTGCGCAACAGCGTGCGATCGGTCGATCGGGGAATGCTCACGATCTCAGCGCGAGCGGGCCGACAGCTCGCGCTCGAGTCGCCGCTCGAGGTCCGGGTCGGAGGTGTAGTCGCTCTCGACCTCACGCGTCGGCACCGAGTCGTGGAGCTTCATCGACTGCTGCCGCTGCAGGAACCACAGGATCACGCCCAGGCCGACGAGCACCGCCAATACGGGAAAGATCCACACGAGCATGTTGAATCCCTCGAACCGTGGCGCCGAGAGGATCGACTCGCCGTAGCGCGAAATCAGCTCGTCGGTGATCTGCTCCTCGGTCCATCCGGCGGCGACCCAGCCCTTGATCTCCTCGCGAAGCACCGCGGCCTTGCCCGAGGTGCAGTCGCGCAGGTTCGAGCCGGGGCAGTAGGGGCTCATGTACTTCATCTGCAGGGACAGCGACATGTCCGCGATCTCCTGCTCGCTGCGCTCGACGGTGCCCGACGGCACACCGGCATCCTGGGCGAAGCCGGGGGCCGCGAGGAACAGACCGAGCACGGCGATCAGGACGAGCGCCGGAAAGCGACCACGCATGGACATGGGATCCTCCGGAGAAGGGCATGGGGGCACCGAATACCGTACCAGATTCACAGCTCGGCGCATCGTCCAACGGTGTGATGCGAGCACGGCGATTGTGCAAGGGCTCGCCGCAGGCTACTCTTCCTGTCCAACGCCACGGTCCCGGAGACGTTCCCACGTGATCGAATTCGAACTCGTCGTCAACGGCCAGTTGACCCCCCTGCAGCTCGTGGACGGGCTGCACCGGGTCGGCCGCGCCCCCGACAACGACATCACCATCTCGGTTCCCAGTGTGAGCAAGCACCACGCGGTTCTGCGCGTGGAGGGCGGGGCCCTGTTCGTTCGCGACCTTGGCAGTACCAATGGTACTGATATAGACGGAAAGCCCATCGGCAACGAGGAGATCGAGGCCGGGAAACACGCGACGGTGCGTTTCGCCGGGGTCCCGCTCTGGCGGGCGGTCCGCCAGGACGACTCCACGGCAACGCTCTCGCGCGACGAGGAAGTCAGCCCCTCGACGATATATCGTCCCGATGAGGACTACAGCGAGTCCGCTCGGGCCCGAATCGTCGACATGTTGTCGAATCTGTTCGAGCTGGTGGCGTCGGAGGCCGACGCCCAGGAACTCGAGCGCCAGGCCTGCGGCTTCGTGTCGCGCTTCGTCGACACCGACCGGGTGATCCTGCTGCAGGACGAGGGCGAGGGCACCGAGCTGAGCGTGAAGGCCCAGTGGCTGTCCCAGGGCAAGGCGTCGACCCAGAGCCAGGAGCGCCTGCGCCTGAGCACGACCCTGGTCGGCCAGGTCCTGAGCGAGCGCTCGTCGGTGCTCGTGGCGAACACGCTGAACGACCCGCGCTTCGCCGATCAGGGCAGCATCCTGCACCTCGACCTGAAGTCGGCCATGGCGGCCCCGCTCTTCGACAACCAGCGCGTGCGCGGGATTCTGTACGTCGACTGCAGTCGACCCCAGGTGCAGTACGACACCGAGGACCTGCAGGTGCTCACCGCCACCGCCAACGCCGTGGCGGTGAAGCTGCGCACGCTGACGCTCGAGAAGGAGATCCGCACCGCGGCGCGGATCCAGATGGCCATGCTCCCCGAGGACCTCCCGGTTCCCGAGGGCTGGTCGCTGGACTGCCACCTGACCATGTGCCGCGAGGTCGGCGGCGACCTCTACCACTGTCTGCCCCGCCCCGACGGACGCACCCTCCTGGTGCTCGGCGACGTGGCCGGCAAGGGCGTGCCCGCGTCGCTGGCCATGGCAGCGACCATCGTGCTGATCCGTTCGCTGAACGACCTGGGCACCAGCCTCGAGGACATGGCTCCGCATCTGAACTCCCAGCTCGGCGAGAGCCTGGCCCCGGAGCAGTTCGTGACCCTGTTCGTGGCCGAGCTCGACCACGAGACGGGACGCCTACGCTACTTCAACGCGGGTCACGAGCCGCCGCGGATCCACCGCAAGGTCTCCGACGCGATCGAGGAGCTGCCGTCGACCGGCCGCCCCACGGCCATGCTCCCGTTCGGTGACTTCGGAGTGTCCGAGTGCACGCTCGAGATCGGCGACACCCTCGCGGTGTTCAGCGACGGAATCCCCGAGGCCACGCGCAGTGGCGACGAGTTCTTCGGTCTCGAGGGAGTCGACGCCGCTCTGCGCACGCACGCGACCGATCACGTGTCGGCGATCCGGCAGTCGATCCTGGCGGCGATCGAGGACTACCTGGAAGCGGAACGCGCGTCGGACGACATCACGCTCATGATCCTGCGACGCTCGGCCTGACCCGGGTCACCGGAACTGGGCCACGAACACCGCGCGGTCCGACCGGCCGGGTCCCGACGACGCCAGCAGCAGCAGCGAGACGGCGTAGAAGATCGCCGTGATGCCCAGATCGACACCCAGGACCGACAGCAGCAGCCCGTAGACCCCGATCCCCTCCATCAGGGCCCACCGCAACACGCAGTACACCACGTAGCTGGCGCGCGAGAGCGCGGCGATCATCTGCCGCAGCAGGAAGACCACGAGCACGTGCAGACCCGAACCCATGGCCAGGAAGATCAGCAGCCAGGTCTCGAGTTCCTGGTCGACGACCTGCGTGCGCGAGGGCACCACGGTTACGGTCAGCACCGCGTAGAGCACGATCGACACCATCATGGCGATCCAGATCCAGGGGAGCTTCGACTCGCCCGGCTGGACCTGCTGTGCGCGCTCGTAAGCGTCGTCGTGGGGCGACGCCGGAGGTCCGTTCACCGTCCGGACGTCTCCTCTTGGGGAAGCTCGCGCAGCCACGACACGATGGTCTCGTAGGCCGGCTGGCCCTCGTCCATGAGTTCGCCGTCGGCCCCGTAGATCTTGAAGTGCGGGATCGAGCGGATGCCGTACTGCTGCAGCACGGGCGAGGTCCAGTCGATGCCTTCCTTGCCCGGGCGGTTCACGTCGACCTTCACCACCTGGATGTCGTCACGCTCCTCGTGCAGACGATCGAGCCAGGGAGCGATCTGCACGCAGGGCGGACAGTAGTCGCTCATGAAGTCGAACACGGTGATCTGGCCCTCGGCCAGGTAGTCGGTGATCTCGGTCCGCTGGCCCTGGGCGATGCGGATGGGCTTGTCCGTGTCCGCCGTCTGCTCCTGCTGCGCCGCGGAGGCCTCCGGCCCCGCCTCGTCGGCATTGCTGCTGTTCGAGGTGCAGGCGATCAGCGTGAGGCTCAGGAAGAGCGCGGCCAAGGTGGTCGGGCGGAGCGGAAGTCGCATGTCGTGTCTCCGTACGGAATGCCCCGGGGGACCGGACTCCCCCGGATGGGTGTGGGGACAAGAATAGCCCCTCTGAGGGCCAACGCACTTGCGGGCCTGTGAAGTTCCCGCTAAACACACCGCGGAACGGCCCGTTCCGGCCTGTTTCCCCCGGTCCCCCGGCCCAGGACCCGGTCATGGCCGATCGCGACGACAAGCTCCCGGGCCAGGCTCCCGGCCCCTACTACGTCGACGGCCAGTGCATCGACTGCGACCTGTGCCGTCAGGCCGCCCCGGCCAACTTCGAGCGCAACGACGCCGAGGGCTTCTCGTACCTGGCCCGCCAGCCCGAGACCGACGAAGAGCACGCCGCGTGCCGCGAGGCCCTCGAAGAGTGCCCCGTCGAGGCGATCGGCGACGACGGCGAGGACTGAATCCCGTCCTGCCCACGAGAGGTGGAACCCGTGAAGCACGTCCTGAAGGTGGCCCGCATGGGCAATCCGGTGCTCCGCCGCAAGGCCGAGCCCGTGGATCCCGCCGCCATTCCCAGCCGCGAGTTCCAGGACTTCGTCGACTCCATGCTGCTGACCATGCACGAGTACTCGGGCATCGGCCTGGCCGCCCCGCAGGTGCACAAGAGCCTGCGCGTGGTGGTGTTCCACGAGGGCGCCGGACTCACCGACGGCGACGGGGAACCCCTGACCGCGCTGATCAACCCCGAGGTCACGCCGCTCACCGAGGACCTGCGCGCGATCTGGGAGGGCTGCCTGAGCGTGCCCGGCCTGCGCGGCCGCGTGTCGCGCCCCGAACGGATCCGCGTCACCGGCCTCGACCGCAAGGGACGCGCGGTCGACCTCGAACTCGAGGACTTCGACGCCGTGGTCACCCAGCACGAGTTCGACCACCTCGACGGCGTGCTCTACACCGACAAGGTCGACGATCCGACCCTGCTCGTGTTCGAGGACGAGTTCGAGCGCTTCTGGGCCGAGAAGGCCGAGGAGGACGGCGACTTCGTCGACGACGAGGGTTGATCTTGGCCGCGGGCCGCCCGCGGTGCCACTTCTTCACCGACTGCAGCGATCCCTGGTAGGACTCAGACCCGCGGCCGCAGCGACCACTCCACCAGCGCCAGCAGTCCGTCCACCAGCAGCGCCAGCACCGCCGCCGGCAGCGCGCCGCTCAGGATGATCGCCGCGTCGTCGAGCTGCAGGCCGGCCACGATCGGCTCGCCCAGTCCACCCGCGCCGATGAACGCGGCCAGCGTGGCCGTTCCCACACAGATCACCGCCGCCGTACGGATCCCGGCCAGGATCACCGGCACCGCCAGCGGCAGCTTCACGTGCACGAGTACCTGCCGCGGTGTCATGCCGAGCGCCGTGGCGCTCTGCGCGGCGGCCGGCCCCGCGTCGCGCACGCCGGTGAAGGTGTTCCGCACGATCGGGTAGAGCCCGTACAGGAACAGCGCCGCGATCGCCGGCGGCGCGCCGACGCCCAGCAGCGGGATCATGAAGGCGAGCAGGGCGATCGAGGGAATGGTCTGCAGGATCCCCACGCCGCGGATCACGGTCTCGGCGCGGCCGGCCTGGCGTTCGAGCACCAGGCCGAGCGGAACGGCCACGAGGATGCTCAGCGACAGCGCCCCGAACACCAGTCCCAGATGTTCCAGCGTGCGCTGCAGCAGCGCGCCTCGCTCGTCGACCAGGACGTCGAAGACGTTTCTCTCACGCCCACCATCGCCCGCGGCCGCCGACGCCGCCGCGGCCTCGGCGCCGGTGACCACGCCGAGCTGTTCGAGGAACTCCGCGGCCACGCGTTCGATCGGTTCGCCGTCGACCTCCACCCGACGGTTGAGGGCGCGCATCGAATCCTCGTCGAGCACGTCCGACAGACGCTGCAGCCGTATGCCCAGCCGCGGGTGGGCGTCGAGCGTGGGGCCGTGCACGAGCGGTGCGGCAGAGTAGGGCGGGAACACGGCGCGCGGATCGTCGAGCACGAGCAGGTCGTGGACGAGGATCAGTCCGTCGGTGGTGTAGACGTCGATGACGTCGACCTCGCCGTCGCCGGCCGCGGCGTACTTCAAGGTCTGTTGCATGCCGACCAGGCGCTGCGGATCGAGGCCGTAGACCGCGCGCAGCCCCACGAGCCCGTCGCGCCGCTGTTGGAACTCGTAGCCGAAGGCGTAGCGCAGGTCGTCGCCCCGCGCGGCGAGGTCGGCAATGGTGCGCAGGTCGCGTTCCTCGGCCACCGCCCGGCGCACGGCGACCTCGTAGGCGTTCTCGAAGCCGAGCGGTGCGAGCCAGCGCAGGTCCCAGCGATCGCGGAAGATCCGGCGCACCTTCGCCAGCACCTCGGACTCGGTCCCCGTGGCCGGTTCGCCGAGCAGAGTGACCAGGCCGGTGCCCGTGTACTCGGGGTAGACGTCGATCGAGCCGTTGCGCAGCGCGCGGAAGCACACCGACGTGCCGGCCAGGTTGAAGCGGCGGTCCACCCGGAACGCGCCGCCGGCCTCGAGCGTCTGCGCGAAGATCTCGGCCAGCAGGCGGCTCTCGGAGAAGTTCTTCGAGCCGACGACCACGGTGGGCGCGTCCTGCGCGGCGACCGGGGCCGCCAGCAGGAGCACCACGAGGACGATCCGGGTGCTCACGCCACGCTCCCCGAAGCCCGCAGCAGCGCGCGCACGTAACCGTTGGCGGGCGCGGCCCGGAGTTCGGCGGCGCTGGCCTGTTGCTGGACCGCGCCGTCGCGCAGGACGACCACGCGATCACCCAGGCGCAGGGCTTCGGCCATGTCGTGCGTCACCAGCAGCGTCGTCTTGTGCAGATCGCGCTGCCAGCGGGCGACCTCGTCCTGCAGTTCGGTCCGCAGGACCGGGTCGAGGGCACCGAAGGGCTCGTCGAGCAGCAGCACCCGTGGGTCGGCGGCGAGCGCGCGGGCGAAGGCGACACGCTGCCGCTGTCCACCCGAAAGGGCACTCGGACGGCGGTCGGCGAAGCTCGCCGGATCGAGACCCACGAGCTCAAGCAGTTCGCGCGATCGGGCGACACGTCGTTCCCGCGGCCAGTCGAGGAGCCACGGCACCAGCTCGATGTTCTCGCGCACGCTCCAGTGTGGCAGCAGGCCTCCGTCCTGCTGCACGTAGCCGATCGAGCGGCGCAGGCCTTCCACCGCGACCGCGTCGACGGACGTGCGGTCGACCTCCACCCGCCCACCGCTCGGCCGGACCATGCGGTTGAAGCACTTGAGCAGGGTGGTCTTGCCGCTGCCGCTCTCGCCCACCAGGGCCACGGTCTCGCCCTCGGACACCCGCAGCGACACGCCCCGCAGGGCCTGCACCCCGCCGGGGTAGGTCACGTGGAGATCGTCGCAGGAGAGCGCGCTCATGGACAGCAGCCTAGGCGATCGAGATCGCGGCGTCTCGGTGCGCCCGCGACGATCGTTCGTGTACGAAGGAGATCTCTGCCGTCAACCTTCGGACTTCCAGCCCTCTGCTGGCATGTTCTTGGGCATGAGAGCCGAATTCTGCCGCAGGTTGAGATCGGGGCGAAATTTTGTACACTAAGTTTCTCGTTCGCCCGATCCCGAGACGAGGGCACCTTGGCCAGCGATCCCGACATCGAGACCCGCATCGTCGCGTCGATCCGGCGGATCATGCGCGCGGTCGATCTGCACTCGCGGCACCTCGTCGACGAGTTCGGACTCACCGGACCACAGCTCGCCGTCCTGCAGGCCGTGACCCGGTGCGAGCCGGCCACGCCCGGCGCGATCGCGCGCTCGGTCCGGATCAGCGCGGCCACGACCACGGGGATCCTCACGCGCCTCCAGAAGCGGGGACTGATCGTCCGCACCCGCGGCGAGAGCGACCGGCGCACGGTGCGGGTCGACCTGACCGACGCCGGGCGGAAGGCCCTGGCCGCCGCGCCCTCGCTGTTGCAGGACCGCTTCCGCGATCAGCTCGTGCACCTCGAGGGATGGGAGCGGAGCATGATCCTCAGCGTGCTCCAGCGCATCGCCACCATGATGGACGCCGAGGACCTCGAAGCCTCGCCAATGCTCGTCACCGACGACTCCACGCTGGTCTTCCGTGGGCCCCCCGGCGAAGACCGCGAAGACCAGGACTTCATCCGGGAGAACTGAACCGTGCGCCCGATCCGTTCCGGCCGGAGCGCGATGCACCTGGCGTGGTGCATCGTCCTCCTCGGCTCCCTTCTCGCACCCGTCGCCGCGGCGCGGGCCGAGGTCCCGACGCCGCCCCGCTGGGACCACGACGCACGCATGTCCAGCAAGGACGGCTACGCCCAGTTGGAATGGATCGTCGAGGACGACACCGTGCACTGGGTCTACCAACTCGAGGAAGGTCGTCTGCCCGGTTTCGAGGACACGATCCTGCGCCACGAGGGGCCGCAGCACAGTTCCTTCGTATCGGGGCTCGAGAACGGGACCAGCTACTTCCGCGTGCGGGCCCGCCACCCCGACCGGCCCGACGGCTGGAGCGAGTGGTCGCAGACCCTCGAGATCGAGGTGCAGCACTACAGCCGTAGCTTCGCGCTCACACTCATGGGGATCGGCGCGGTCGTGTTCCTGGCCACCGCGGTCTTCCTGATCGTCCACCGCAACGATCCCACCCCGCACGCGAGGAGTTCCCGATGAACGAAGCATCGGCACTGCTCGACCCCACCATCGGTTGGATCCTGCTCGCCGCGCTCTCGGTGATCTGGGTGGGTCTGGGTGTGTACTGGGGCCGCAAGGCCTCGAACCTCGAGGGCTTCATGCTGGCCGGACGCAACGTCGGACTGGCCCTGGGCACCGCGACGGCGGTGGCCACGTGGATCACCTCGAACACGACCATGCTCGCCCCGCAGTTCGCCCTGCAGCTCGGCGTGTGGGGCATGCTGGCCTACTGCACGGCCAGCTTCGGTCTGTTCCTGTTCGCGCCCATGGCCGAGCGGATCCGTGCACTCATGCCCAACGGCTACACCAGCGCCGAGTTCGTGCGCCTGCGCTACGGGAACTTCGCGTGGGGAATCTTCCTGGTGATCTCGCTGTTCTACGGCATCACCTGGATGATCAGCATGGGCATGGCCGGCGGCATTCTCATGGAGGCGCTGGCCGGGATCCCCTACGTGTACGGAATGACCACGATCCTGCTCGTGTGCGTGCTCTACACGCTCTTCGGCGGTCTGTTCGCAGTGATCGGCACCGACTTCATCCAGAGCTGGATCATCCTCGTGGGCGTGTGCGTCGTGGCGATCGCGGTGCTGTCGACGGTGTCCATCGACGAGATCTACGCCAACCTGGAACGCAATCGCCCCGCGCTGCTCGACGTGCTCTTCCCCGCCGCGATCATGGCGATCTTCAACAACATGCTGTTCGGCCTGGGCGAGATCTTCCACAGCAACGTGTGGTGGAGCCGCGCCTTCGCCATGCGCGAAGGCGTGGGGCGCAAGGCCTACGGCCTGGCTGGCCTGATCTGGCTTCCGATTCCGATCGTGGCCGGTTTCCTCGGACTCGCCGCCCCCGCCCTGGGCATCAACATCGCGCGGCCCGACATGGTCGGACCGGTCGTGGCGGGCACGGTGCTCGGCACCTTCGGCGCGGTGCTGGTGTTCGTGGTGGTCTTCGCATCGTTGGCGTCGAGCATCGACAGCCTGCTGGCGGCCATGAGCGATCTGGTGTTGAACGACTTCGTCAAGCAGATGTTCGCCCGCGACGCCTCCGACGAACAACTCCGCCGTTGGGGCATGGCCGTGATCATCGGGATCGGCCTGATCACCTGGCTGATCTGCGTACCGCGAGTGGGCACGTTGGCCAGCGTGCTGTTCTTCGCCGGCCCGCTGGTGGGCAGCGCGATCTGGCCGATCATCGCCGGGCTGTACTGGCAACACGCCAATCGCCACGGAGCGGTGGCGGCCATGTTGCTGGGCTCTGCCGGTGGTCTGATCACCTACTTCACCGTGGGCTGGTACGCCGCCTCGCTCATCGGAACCGCCGTCTCAATGGTCGTCGTCGTCGTCACCACGCGCTTCGCGCCGCAGTCCTTCGACTGGGCGCGGCTCGACGCGGGTCCGCACGCGACGACCTCCGAGGAGGTCGCATGAACTTCTCGCTCGGATTCTTCACCGTGGCCGTCTTCGGTGCGATCGCACTCGCACTGATCGCGGCCGTCTTCCTTCCCGTCCTGTTCGTGCGCGACGCACGCAAGAAGAGGCTGTGGTAGCCATGGTACAACCCGTCGGAACCTCGACGACCAACGTGCAGAGCAACTCCGTGGGCGCCATGCTCGATCCACGGAACCTGCTGAACCACTACCGGAACGCGCTCGACTGGGACCTGCTGCGGAAGTTCGAGGGCGTGTCGATCCTCAACACGCGGCAGTTCGTGCGGCGCGAGGTCGTGGAGCTGGCCAAGTTCTCGGCCCTGCTGGAACAGACCGAGATCGCCAGCTCGCATCCACTCGACGGCAAGATCTGCATCACCTCGTTCTTCGAAGCGAGCACGCGGACACGGCTGAGCTTCGAGGCGGCCACCCTGCGCTGCGACGGCCGTGTCCTCAGTGTTCCCGACGGCAAGGTCACGGGAATCGCCAAGGGCGAATCGCTGTCGGACATCGGCGAGATGTTCAACACCTACGGCGACCTCGTGATCATGCGGCATCCCGAGACCACCGCGATCGAGGAGATCCGCCGGAACCTGCGCCTGCCGCTGATCAACGCGGGCAACGGCACCGGCGAACACCCGACGCAGGCCCTGCTCGACTGGTACGCCCTTCTCAAGTGGAGGCCCGACCTCGCGACCGAGGACTTCACGGGAGACGAGTTCCACATCGGGATCGTGGGAACGCCCCGCGACATGCGCGCCGTGAAGAGCTTCATGCGCATGTCCATGCTGTTCGACAACGCCATCGGCAAGATCACCGTGGTCAGCGAACAGAAGCAGCCACTGGGGAGGGAGCTCGCCGAGGACGTCGAGAACTCACCGATCGAGGTGGAGATCCGCAGCGACATGCAGAGCGTGCTGCACGAGTTCGATGTCATCTACATGAACTCGATCGCCCTGCTCGAGGGCAGCTACGAGCTGCTGGGCAAGGAGTTCTCGCTCGACGCGAACAGCAACCTGAAGGAGAACGCGGCGATCCTCCACCCGCTGGCCCGCCGTGACGAGCTCGCCGCCAGTCTCGATCGTACGAAGCACAATCTGTACTTCGCCGAAGCCGCCGGTGCGGTGTTCATGCGCCAGGCGCTCCTGGTGAGCGTGTTGGGGCGCATCGACTCGCTCCCGGACTCCATCATCTACCTCTCGAGCTGACCGGAACGGAGCGACGACATGTGTGGAATCGTGGGGAGCTGGGAGCTCGGACCGTGGTCCGAGGCCCGTCGCGAAGGACTGGAACGCGGAATGCAGCTGTTGCAGCACCGCGGACCGGACGGTCGCGGCCAGTGGATCGACGAAGACGAGGGCCTGGCCATGGGCCACACCCGCCTGTCGATCATCGGACTCGACGCCGGAACCCAGCCCATGGTCGGTCCCGACCAGCAGCAGGTGCTGACCGTCAACGGTGAGTTCTACGACTACAAGTCCATCCGCGCGCGCCTGGCGTGTGAGAACCTGCGCTTCGAGTCGCGCAGCGACAGCGAGGTGGCCCTGCACCTGTACCGCCGGCGCGGTCTGGACTTCGTGCACGACCTGCGCGGCGAGTTCGCCGTGGCCCTGTACGATCGCTCACGCGACCGCATGGTCTTCGTGCGCGATCGCTTCGGCATCAAGCCTTTGTACCTGCACCTCCGCCGCGACCGCGTGGTCTGGGGGTCCGAGGTCAAGGCCCTGCTCGCGCAACCCGGGGTCCCGCGGAAGCTGTCGCCGCAGGCCTCGATGAACCAGCTCATGCACACCATGGTGCCGGGGACCACGGCCTTCGAGGGCATCGAACAGATCCTGCCCGGACACATGGTGATCGTGGAGCGACGCGGCGACCGCTTCGAAGTCACCCGCACGCGCTACTGGGACTTCGAGTTCCCCCGAGCCGACGAGTTCGAGGACGAACTGCCACCCGAGCACTGGATCAGCCGGGTCCGCGAGGAACTGATCGACGCGGTGCGCGTGCGGCTCGAGGCCGACGTGCCGGTGGGTTGCTACCTCAGCGGCGGGATCGACAGCTGTTCGATGCTCGGCCTGGCCACGCCGTTGCAGCAGTCTCCCGTGAAGGCCTACACCATCAGCTTCGACCACGCCGACTTCGACGAGTCGAAGATCGCCCGGGAGATGGCCGAGAGCGTCGGTGCCGACCAGGAGGTCCTGGAGCTGAACGCGGCCAACCTGTACGGCCACAGCTACGTGCGCACCCTGTGGCACGCCGAGCGTACCTTCTACAACACACTGGGCGTGGCCAAGTGGCACATGAGCCGCCGCGTGCGCGAGTCGGGCTACAAGGTCGTGGTCACCGGCGAGGGCAGCGACGAGCTGTTCAGTGGCTATCCATTCCTCAAGCGCGACCACTTCCTGCACGGCGGCGACGACCAGACCCCACGCCAGCTCAGCGACGTGAACCGCGTGTTCCAGGGGTCGATCCTGGCCGAGACCCAGGCCTCGCACCCGGCCTGGGACGAGCTCTGCGGGTTCACGCCGAGTTGGATCCAGCCGTGGATCCTGACCCACGACCATGCCCGCGGCCTCTTCGCCGACCCCGTGCTCGAGCAGCTGCGCGACTACGATCCCGTGGCGGCGATCGCCGCGCGGATCGACCCCTCCATGGTGCAGGGACGTCACCCCCTCGACCGCGCCCAGTACACCTGGAGCAAGACCATGCTCGAGGGGCAGATCCTCACCTGGGGAGGCGATCGCGTCGACATGGGCAACTCCATGGAGTCGCGTCCGGCCTTCCTCGACCACCACGTGGCCGAACTGGCCCGTTGCATTCCGCCGCGCTACCGGATCCACGAGGGAACCGAGAAATGGGTGCTGCGCGAAGCGATGAAGGGCGTCCTGCCCGACGTGCTGTACAAGCGCGAGAAGTTCGCCTTCATGGCCCCGCCGGCACACACCGACCAGCGCAAGCGTAAGGCGGTGGAGGACCTGCTGGCGTCGCACATGACGCCCGACCACGTCCGCGATGCCGGACTCTTCGACGTCGACCGGATCGACGGCTTCCTGCAGTCGTGGCGGACCGAGAGCGACCCGGCCCGGGCAACCCGCAATGACATCCTCGTCAATCACCTCCTGGGGCTGCATCTTCTGCACGAGCTCTTCGTGGCCGGCGACGGCTCGCCGCCACCGTTGCCCTAGACTCGACGCATCTCGGAGGAACCCCATGGGTGTCCGCACGGCCGCCGACCCGACGATCGATCTCGACCGCCTGCAGAAGGACTTGCTCGACCTCGGCCAGATCGGCCGCAGCGACGAGGACCACGGCGTCCACCGCCTGGCCTTCACCGAGGCCGACATGGAAGGCCGCCGCTGGCTGTTGCAGAAGATCGAAGAGGCCGGCGGCGCGGCGCGTCTGGACGAGGTGGGGAACGTGGTCGGGCGCTGGTTCGACGACATCGACGCGCCCGCCGTGGTGCTGGGTTCGCACATCGACTCGGTGCGGGCGGGCGGTCTGTTCGACGGCACCCTCGGCGTGCTCGCCGGTCTGGAGTGCGTCCGCACCCTCCGCGATCGTGGCCTCGAACCGGAGCGGCCCATCGAGCTCGTCGCCTTCGCCGACGAAGAAGGACGTTTCGGGGGTATGCTCGGCGCCCAGGCCTACTGCGGGCAGGTCACACCGGACTGGGTGCACAACGCGATCAGCGTGCAGGGCGTGCGCCTGGTCGACGCCATGCGCGAGGCCGGTCTCGATCCCGAGCAGGCTACGATGGCCACCCGCGACCCCGACACGCTGCACGCCTTCCTCGAGCTGCACATCGAACAGGGGCCGGTGCTCGAGACCGAGGGCCGCCACGTGGGCGTGGTCACCGGGATCAGCGGCGTGTTCAAGTGGCTGGTCCGCCTGATCGGCAAGGCCAACCACGCGGGCACCGCGCCCATGAACATGCGCAGCGACGCCTTCATGGGTCTGGCCGACTTCGCCCACGAGATCGAGCGGATCATCGACGAGGACGGGAGCGACTCGAGCCGGATCACCGTGGGCATGGCGACGCTCAAGCCCGGCTACCCGCACACCGTGCCGGGCGAGGTCGAGTTCTCGATCGTGGGCCGCGACTCCGACGCCGAGGTCATGCACGATCTGGCCAACAGCTGCCGCAAGGTACTGTCGGCGATCGGGCGTCGTCACAAGCTGTACTTCGAGTACGACCAGCTGAGCTGGCTCGATCCGCAGCCCTGCGATGCCGGCGTGATCGAAGCCTTCGAGCGGCAGGCGAAGAAGCTGGGCCACGATCCGCTGCTCATGCCCAGCGGTGCCGGCCACGACACGCAGTTCATGGCCACGACGTGTCCGGCCGGGATGATCTTCGTGCCCAGCGCCGGGGGTGTGAGCCACGCTCCCGACGAATGGACCCAGTGGTCCGACGTCGAGATCGGCGCGAACGTGCTCCTGCACACGGTGATGGAGTTCGCGGGCGTGGAGTGATCCGCGCGGCCCTCGACGGTCGGTGGATCAGTCGTCGTCACCCGACAGGGCCGAGAGCACGGCAGCCGGGAGGTCGATCGACCGTAGCCCGCTGGCCGTGATCCGCCGGGCGGTCTCCTCGACGAAATCGTCCACGTCGTCGGTCTCGCCGAGCAACCCGGCCACGACCGCGAGTGCTCCACTCGCGCTCCCGGTCGCCATCGAGGTTCCGGTGGCCGATGCCCACCGTCCCCCGGGGAACGCGCTCAGCACCCCGACCCCGGGCGCCGCGAGATCGACTTCGCTGGCGGCGCTGAACCCGGCCAGAGCGAATCCGGCGTCGAGGGCCGCGATCGAGACCACCTCGTCGTCGCTCGCCGGATACAGGGCCGCCCCCGGGCGATTCCCCGCCGCACCCACGATGACCATGTCGTCCTCGAGCTCGTCGAGGATCTCCTCGATCACCGCCGCCTCGTCCGACAGCACCAGACTCAGGTTGACGATGTCCGCACCCCACGCGGCGGCGCGGTAGAGTCCGCGCGCCAGGTCGAAGGCCGTGCCGACTCCGTCGGAGTCGAGTACGCGGATGCTCAGGATCTCGGCCCCCGGCGCCACGCTGGCCACGATCCCCGCCACGTGGGTCCCGTGACCGTAGGCCTCGTCGAAGACCCCGTCGCCGTCGGTGTCGACTCCCTGCTCGATCTCGATCGAACCGAGTCCCCACTCGCCTTCCTCGATGAGCTGCACGCGCCCGGCGAGTAGCGGATGCGTCGGATCGACGCCGGTGTCGAGCACGGCGACCTTCACCCCCGCACCCCGCGCACTCGCGTGCACCTCGTCGAGGTTCCACGCCGCGAACGCATCCTGCGCCGGAAGGTCGGAATCGAAGTCGCCTTCGTAGAAGCTCATCGTGAGCTCGACCGGCGAGCTGAACTCCATGGGACCATCGGTCTGGAAGGCCAGCACGCGCGGATCGTCGATCAGGTCGTCGGCGTCGAAGGTCCCGTCGACCAGCACCATCCGCCCGCCGCCGAGCGTCTGCACGAGCTCGAAGTCGTACTCGGTCAGGACCGCGTCGCGCGTCGTGGCGAGGGAGTCGACCAGGAACAGGCTCAGGTCGGCGATGGGCGCCGGATCGGTCGGGTCGTCGGCGGGAGGGTCGTCGGCGGGAGGATCGTCACCCGGAGGGTCGTCGGCGGGAGGGTCGTCGGGTACCTCACCCGGCGGCGGATCCTCGCCCGGTCGGAGGGGGTTCGACGGGTCGTCGGTGGAACAGCCCGCCACGCCCAGCGCGCAGACGAGGGCGAATCCGAGGAGACGCGCACCGATTCCGAAGCGTTTCATGGTGTCCGGGACCTCTCGCCGACCGACCCCGAAGGACCGATCCCGACCGTGGGGTGTGTGTGCCGTCAACACGGCCTGAGGTGCTCCGTCGATCCGTCGTTGATACACCTCACGCATCGAATCCCGGCCCCCGCGTGCAGGGTTCGCTGTGGATTCGTGACCCAAGAGTATCAACCGCGGGTCGAAACGTCACCTGGGTCACGACGAAGGGCGAGGTGGGCGCGGGGGTCGATCGGCTGGCCGCGGGCGACGGCAGACCGTAGAATCCGGCCGGATCCCGCAGACCCGAACGCGAATCGGAGCGACCGTGGCCCGCGCGCCCTCCCGTCCATCGCCGCGAGACCTCGACGACCCCGCGCTGGTGGCACGGTGTCTCGAGGACGACGAACGCGCCTGGAAGACCCTGGTGACGAGGTATCGGGCCTTGGTGTACTCGACCGCGCTGCGGACCGGCATCGACGACGAAACGGCGGGCGACGTCTTCCAGCAGGTGTGGATCGAACTGCACCGCTCGCTCGACCGCGTCCGCGACGCCCAGGCCCTGCCGCAGTGGCTGATCGTCACCACGCGCCGCGTCGCCTACAAGATCGCCACGAAGAACGACCGCCCCGTCGAGGGCGCACTCGACGAGATGGTCGATCCGTCGGCGCTTCCGGGCGACGAGCTGCAGGAGCTGCAGGACCTCCAACGCATCCGCGACCACATCGAGGCACTGGGCGGAACCTGCGCGCGGCTGCTGCCGCTGCTGTTCTTCGACGAGCGCGAGCCCGACTACAAGAAGATCTCCGAGACCGCCGGCGTCGCCGTCGGATCGATCGGCCCTCTCCGCGCCCGCTGCCTGAAGCGGCTGCGCGCCCGCCTCGAGGAGCAACGGCCATGAGTGCACGCCGTCGTTCGGCGCAGGAATGGCTCGACCTGCTCGCGCAGGGCGGAGCACGGTGGAAGGAACCGCCAGAGGACCTGGTCTCGCGCGCTCTCGGCGCACGCAGTGAGAAGCGCATGCCCCGCGCGAAGCGCCGTCGCACGGTCCACTGGGACGCCGCCGACGTGCGCAGCCCCGGCGGTCCTTCGGTGGCCGACGACGCGAAGATCGTCGCCGGATCGTGTCCGGGCGGCGAGGTCAGCGTGCTCGTGCACCCGCCCCTGCAGAACGCCACCTGGAGCTTCGAGGCCCGGATCTGGTTCGCCGAACCCGACGGCACCGCCCGCGCCATCATCGGTCTGGTCCACGACGACCACGTCCTGCAGCGCCACGAAGTGGCCGACGGCGAGATGCTCCGCTTCGAGGAGATCGTACCCGACGGGTGGAGCCTGGAGATCCACCTGCCCGACGGCGACACGGTCGTGCTGGACGACCCCTTCCACGCGGAGTGAGACCTTGGGCGACGGCACGCACTCCTCCGCGGTGGAGACCGCCGACGCCCTGCTCGCCCTCCCTGCCGACGCGGGGCTCCTGCGCGCGTGGTCCGGCGTTCGCTCGTCGACCGAGGCCTTCGGCGTCCTGCAGTCGCTGGTCCTGCAGCTGATCCGCGAGCGGCCCACCCTGGCGAACCACGTGGTGGAGCACGCGCTCGCGTCGGAGTCGATCGACGACGCGGTCGACCGCCTGCGCCTCATCCGGCTGCACGCGCACACGGCCAAGGCCACCGGAGACCTTCCCGCTTCGCTCGAGCGCTACGCACAGGCGTTCGAAGGGCTGCGCAGCATCGACGATCCTGTGGAGGCCGCCCGCACCGTGATCGGCTGGAGTGACGCGCTCGCCCTGGCCGGAGACTCCCGCGCCGCGCAGGAACGGATCCACCAGGCCCGCGCCCTTCTGGGCCGGCGCGACCCCGTGGCGGCCGTACGGCTCGAGGGTTCGGCCGCGACCGTTCACTACCTCGCCGGAGAGTACGATCAGGCCGAAGCCTTGTATCGCCGAGCGCGCGACCGCGCTCGGCGGCGGCACCAACCGGTCGACGCGGCCGTGTGCACCTTCAACCTGGCGAACGTCGACCTGCTGCGTGGGCAGGCGTCGCGGGCCCGGCGCGGCTACCGGCGAGCCCACGACGTGTTCGCGGCCCAGGGGCTCGAACTCGCCGCACTGCAGTGCCGCTACGGCATCGCCGCCTGCGAACTGCACCGCGGATCGTGGCCCGACGCGATCGCCGAACTCGACCGCGTGGCCGAGCAGATCCGCGAACGCGGCGACCGCCGCGGCGCGGCGGCGATCGATCACGAGGCCGCGGAACTGCTCACGAGCCTCGGCGCCGATCCGGTGGCCGAGGTGCACGCCCGCCGGGCCCGTGCCGACTTCACCGCCATGGGACTGGGCCCCGAGCGCGCCCGCGCCGCGGCCCTGCACGGGCGGATCCTCGCCCACATGGGGCGCGGACACGACGCACTCCGGCGGGTCGACGAAGCCGCGACCGCTTTCGAGTCGATGGGACGCGACGACGTCGTGGAACGACTCACGCTCGAGCGGGCCCACGTCGACCTCGGTCGCGGCCGCATCCCCGACGACACCGCCCTCGACACGATCGTGCGCCGGGCGACACGCCGCGGCGATCGGACCACCGCCACCCGCGCCCGCACCCTGCGCGCCGAGACGGCTCTGCGCGGCGGTCGGACGGGTTCCGCCCTGCGGTTGGCGCGGCGCGCTCACGACGACGCGGCGCGACCGCCGCTCACCGGCCTGCGGCCCCGCCTCGCCCTGCTCGTGGCGCGGGCCCACGCCGCGGCCGGTCGCGGCGACGACGCCGTCCGCTGGGCACGGAAGGCCGTCCGGGCCCAGGAGCGTCTGGCCGCGCGCGTCGGAGACCAGGCCGAGAGCCTGGGCGTGGGCCACGCCCGCGACCGGATCGCCGGCGACGCGGTCGACATCGTGCTCGAACACGGCGGATCCGACGCGCCCCGCCAGGCGCTTCGCCTGCTGATGTCGCTGCGCGAGGGGTCGGTCTTCGCCGACCTGCTGCGCGGTCGCCACCACAGCGTGCGCGAGGACCTGCGCGCCGCCCTGGCCCGCGTGCGCGACCGTCTCATGGAATCGGGCGGCACGGCCGACGACGTACGGTCGGTGGCCCTGGGACACGAGGTCCACCGCCTGGAGCGGCGTCTGCGTCTGCAGAAGGACCCGGCACCGCCGTCCGCGGTCTGGACACCGCGCCACGGGACCCCGCGCACGTGGATCGATCGTACCGGTGGCCGGCCCCTGGTCATCTACGACCGGACCGATCAGCGCTGGGGCGCCTTCGTCGTGGAACGCGGTGGACGCACCCGCTACGTCGACCTTCCCGACGCCGGGACGGCGCTCCGCGAGCACTGGATCCCCCTGCGCATGCTCTTCGAGGCGCTGGCGCGGACGCCCGCGCGGGCGAGGGACCGACTGCTGGGCCGCACCGTGGACGAAGCCCGGGCGGGCCTGACCGGAGTCACCGACGCGCTGTGGACGCCGCTCGCCCTCGACGCATCCGAGGTCGTCGTCGTCTCGACCGGCGCGATGAACGGCGTGGGCCTCGAGGCCGCGCTCCTCGAGACCCTGGGCCGCGATGCCCCCGTGCTGGCCCGCGTGCCCCACCCGGAGCTGCTGGTCGTCGGGGACCGGCCGCGGCGTCCCCGCGCCCTGCTGGTCGAAGGCACCGTCCCGGGCGCGCGTCGCGAGATCGAGGAGATCGAGAGCCGGCTGCAGCGTTCGGGATGGAAGGTGGACGTGGCCCGTTCCCGCGCGGAGTTCCTGGCCACGCGCACGACCTACGGTCTGGTCCATCTGGCCACCCACGGCAGCTTCCACCGCCACCGATGGGTGTCGAACGGCCTGCAACTTCCCGACGGATGGCTCGGCTTCGAACAGCTCGACCCGCGCCGCGTGCGCGACGCGTTGCTCGTGTTCGACAGCTGCGAGTCGGGCCTGCAGAACGAGGCGCCCGGCGCCGAGCTCGACGGCTGGGCCAGCGCCGGCTTCGCCGCCGGTGCCCGTGACATCGTGCTGCACCAGTGGAAGATCGACGACGCCTCGGCCACGCGGTTCATGGGTGCGTTCTACGGCGAGGTGCTGGACGCCGCGTCGATCGCCCACGCCGTCCACCGTGCACGCCGGACGGTGCGGGAGGCCACACCCCACCCCTTCGCCTGGGCCAGCACCTTCCTGTCGAGCCGCACGCCCTTCGCCGGCAACGGTTCCTGATCCGCAAATCGCGCTCCTGCATCGCCTTGCCGCTCTCGGGAGCGGCTCCTATACTCCCGTGCGACTCCCCACGGGCCCCCGGTCCGATCCCCCCGGGTCCCCCCTCGACAGGTGACGACATGCCCCGCAAGGCCCGCGAAGACGTTCCCCGCGAACGACCGCCCAAGCGCCCGCAGCGCGACGTCGATCTCACCGAGATCCACGAGAAGGTCGAGGCCGGGCAGCGGCTGGACTTCGACGACGGCGTCAAGCTGTTCGAGAGCGCCGACCTGCTCACCGTGGGACAGCTGGCGAACACGGTGCGCGAGCGCCGGCACGGCGACCGCACCTACTACAACGTCAACCGTCACCTGAACCCCACGAACGTCTGCTTCGTGGGCTGCGAGCTGTGCGCCTACCAGGACAAGGTCACCGCGCCGGGCACCTGGAGTTACTCGCCCGAGCAGTGCGTCGAGATCGCACGCCGCGACTGGACGCCCGACGTGACCGAGTTCCACATCGTCGGTGGCCTGCACCCGCACTGGAAGTTCCACGTGTACGTGGACATCCTGAAGGAGCTGAAGAAGGCCTTCCCGCAGGTGCACCTGAAGGCCTTCACCATGGTCGAGATCGACTGGCTGGCGAAGCTGGCGAAGAAGTCGGTCGACGAGACCCTCGACCTGCTGATCGAGGCCGGCCTCGACTCCTGCCCCGGCGGCGGCGCCGAGGTCTTCGCGCCGCGCGTGCACGAGATCATCGCGCACAACAAGATCACCGGGGATCGCTGGCTCGAGGTGGCGGGCATCTGCCACGAGAAGGGCCTGCGCACCAACGCCACCATGCTGTACGGCCACGTCGAGACCTACGAGGAGCGCGTCGACCACCTGATCCGCCTGCGCGAGCAGCAGGACCGCACGAGTGGCTTCGACTGCTTCATCGCGCTCGCCTTCCACCCCGAGAACACGCCCTTCGAGGGCCACATGGGCGCGACCGACGGTTTCGACGACCTGAAGACGATCGCGGTGAGCCGCCTGATGCTCGACAACTTCGACCACATCAAGGCCTACTGGATCATGCTCACGCAGAAGATCGCCCAGGTCGCGCTGCGCTTCGGCGCCAACGACCTCGACGGCACGGTGATCGACGAGCGGATCACCCACGCGGCCGGCGGCGTGGCCGGCAAGGGCATGACCCGCACCGAGATCGAGGACTTCATCCGCGAGGCCGGGCGCGTGCCGGTGGAGCGCAACACCACCTACACCGAGTTCGAGGAGATCCTCGAGCGCAAGGATTCGGCGGAGGCCGGCGTGTGAACGAAGGCCGCGGAGTGGGACGCCGCGACGTGTGGCGCCGCAATCCCTGGTTCTGGAGGGCGGTCATCTTCATGGCCGCCCTCTTCGCGTTGAGTTCGGTTCCCGACCACGGACCCGAGGCCGAAGGCGTCGGTCAGGTCCTGATGCCACCGCCGGCCTGGCACAACTTCGCGCACGTCCCCGCCTACGCCCTCCTCACGTGGCTTTGCTGGCAGGCGCTCGTCACCGCACAGTGGCGCGGCGCGACCGCGCTGTGGACGGCGGTCGGCATCGCCTTCGCGTACGGCGTCCTCGACGAGGTGCACCAGTACTTCGTGCCGGGTCGCTTCCTGTCGGGAACCGACACCGCCCTGAACGCCGCCGGGTGTCTGCTCGCCGTGGTGATCATCGTCGTCCGGGGACGGATCCGCGGGCGTTCGGCCTGACTCCTTCCCCCGCTCGTCCCAAGGCCGAAACACTCACCGCCACGCGGCGTACGGACCGGACAGCGGCCGGATCATGGCGAGAGAGATCCGCGCCGCCGCCGTTGCCCGCCCGGGCGATGGCTCGGCCCCGGGCAGCTGGCGAGTGTGCCCGGGGCCTTTTTTCGTCCCCGCCCCTCTTGTCGACCTCCGATCACCGGACTAGGGTTCTCGCGCTCCGGGCCACCGTGCGCCCACGTCCACGTTCGGGAGGTCGACCGTGTCACTCGTCCGCATCCGCTCCGTCGCCCTGCTGCTGTCCGTGTCCTGGATCTTCGCCGCCTGCGCGGTGAACCCGGTGACGGGCGAACGCGAGCTCTCGCTGCTGTCGAAGGAACAGGAGATCCAGCTCGGAAACGAGAGCGATCCGGCGATCGTGGCGCAGTACGGCGTGGTCGAAGACGAAGCGATCGTCGACTACGTCCAGGACATCGGCCAGCGCATGGTGCCGGTCAGTCACCGGCCCGACCTGCCGTACACCTTCCGGGTGCTCGACGATCCCGTCGTGAACGCCTTCGCCCTGCCGGGCGGCTACGTCTACATCACGCGCGGGATCCTGGCCTATCTGGACAGCGAGGCCGCGCTGGCCGGCGTGGTGGGTCACGAGATCGGCCACATCACCGCCCGCCACGGCGTGCAACGCTACACGCAGCAGACCCTGCTGGGGGCCGGGCTCGGGCTGGGCTCGGTGTTGAGCGAGACCTTCGCCCAGTACGCCGACATCGCCGGACAGGCGGCGCAGCTGCTCCTGCTGAAGTACGGCCGCGACGACGAGCGCCAGAGCGACCGGCTGGGCGTGGAGTACGCCACCGCGCTCGGCTACGACACCCACGACATGGCCGAGTTCTTCCGGACCCTCGACCGGCTGAGCCCTCCGGACGGCCGTCTGCCGAGCTGGATGAGCACCCACCCCGATCCCGGCGACCGCTGGAACACCGTGAACGACCTGACGCGGCAACAGCAGACGCCCAGCGGTGACTACGTCACCCAGCGCGACCGCTTCCTGCGCACCATCGACGGCCTGGTCTTCGGTCTGGATCCGCGCGAGGGCTACTTCCTCGACGACACCTTCGTCCATCCGCAGCTGCGCTTCCGCTTCCCGACCCCCCGCGGCTGGCAGCGGCAGAACGGCAAGTCACAGGTGGTGATGGTCGAGCCGGACCAGGCGGCCGCGGTGATCTTCCAGGCGGCACAGGGCTCCAGCCCCACCGAGGCGGCGAACGCCTTCGTCGGGCAGCAGGGAACCACCCTCCTCGACCAGTCCACGGTGAGCGTCGCCGGCAATCGCGGCGTGCGCACGCTGGTGCGGATGAGCGGACAGCAGGGAACGCAGGTCGTGCTCTCGACCTTCTTCCCGTACGGCGGTGGCCAGTGGGTCTTCCACGGTCTGACCAGCGAGGCGGGGCTCCAGCAGTGGCGGGCGACCCTGGCCGCGCCGGCCGACGGCTTCGCCGCCCTGAACGATCCCGAACTCCTCGACGTTCGACCGATCCGCGTGAAGGTCGTGCAGGCCGACCGCGACGGGACCTTCCGCGAACTGGCCGTGGCGCATCCGATTCCCGACAACGAATTCATCGCCGACCTCGAGGGTCTGGCCATCCTCAACGGCATGAACGTGGACGACCGCCTCACCCGCGGAACCCTGTTCAAGGTCCTGGCGCGGGAGTGAGCCCCATGTTGAAGATCGGCCTGCTCAGCGGTGACGCCGACGTGGCGATTCCGACCTTCGACACGGCCAGGATCCACGCCGAAGCGGCTGCGGCCCGCGCTCTCGAAGTCGCCTGAGGTCGGACCTTCCGGGGCCCGGTCCGACCGCCGCCGGGCGGGGCCGGAGATGCAACCCCCGCCCTCGAATCCTCGTTTCCGCGCCGGCTCCCGACCGCCCTCGACCCGGCCATCGGGACCCTTCGGTCTCGGGGACCGGCGGTGAAAGCTGCATGAAGAGGCCGGTCCGGGTCTTGCCGATTCCGTGATCCGCCCTACCTTGCGCCGGTTTACGTACTGCGGAGAACCGCGCGGCGCGCCAGGCGCCGCCGCGGGGCTTCCCCAACGGGCCCCGCGCCCCACCCCGTCGCCAACGGCGGGTACTGCAGGAGCACCACCGTGAGCACGAAGGCGATCACGGATCTCTCGAGGATCCGGAACATCGGCATCAGCGCCCACATCGACTCGGGCAAGACCACGCTCACCGAGCGGGTCCTCTTCTACACGAATCGCATCCACGCGATCCACGAGGTCCGCGGCAAGGACGGCGTCGGTGCCACCATGGACTCCATGGAGCTCGAGCGTGAACGTGGGATCACCATCGCGTCGGCGGCGACGCACACGGAATGGAAGAACCACTTCGTCAACATCATCGACACGCCCGGACACGTCGACTTCACGATCGAGGTCGAGCGTTCGCTTCGCGTGCTCGACGGCGCGATCCTCGTCTTGTGCTCGGTGGCCGGAGTGCAGAGCCAGTCGATCACCGTCGACCGGCAGATGCGCCGTTACGGCGTGCCGGGCATCGCGTTCGTCAACAAGTGCGACCGCAGCGGTGCCAATCCGGCACGCGTGACCGAGCAGCTGCGAGACAAGCTGGGCCACAACGCCGTCATGATGCAGATCCCCGTGGGCCTCGAGGCCGACCACGTGGGCGTGGTCGATCTGGTCGAGATGAAGGCCATGTACTTCGACGGCGACGCCGGAGAAAAGCTCCGCGTGGAGGAGATCCCGTCGGAGCTGAAGGCCGAGGCCGAGGCCCGCCGCGAGGTCATGCTCGACGCGGTCTCCATGTTCAGCGAAGTACTCATGGAGGCCATCCTCGAGGACCAGGTGACGCCCGAGCTGATCCACGACGCGGTGCGCACGGGTGTGCTCAACCGTGAGCTGACCCCGGTCTTCATGGGCAGTGCCTACAAGAACAAGGGCGTGCAGCCGCTGCTCGACGCCGTGTTGAACTATCTGCCCGACCCGACCCAGGTCGAGAACCAGGCCACCAGCATCGACACCGGCGAGGACTTCGTGGTCGATCCCGACCCGGAGAAGCCGCTGCTCAGCCTGGCGTTCAAGCTCGAGGTCAGCCCCTACGGACAGCTCACCTACCTGCGGATCTACCAGGGCACCCTGAACAAGGGCGACACCATGGTGAACGTGCGCACGGGACAGAAGCTCAAGCTGGGCCGCCTCGCTCGTATGCACGCCAATCAGATGGAAGACATCGAGCAGGCCGCGGCCGGCGACATCGTCGCCCTGTTCGGCGTCGACTGCGCCAGCGGCGACACCTTCACCGATGGTGCGATCAACGCCAGCATGACGTCGATCCACGTGCCCGAGCCGGTGATCAAGCTGGCCGTGCAGCCGAAGGACAACAAGGCCTCGGCCAACATGAGCAAGGCCCTGCAGCGCTTCACGAAGGAAGACCCGACCTTCCGGACCTACCTCGACGAAGAGACGAACGACACCATCATCGCCGGCATGGGCGAGCTGCACCTCGAGGTCTACGTCGAGCGCATGAAGCGTGAGTTCAACGCCGAGGTCCGGACCGGCCGTCCGCAGGTGGCCTACCGCGAGACCATGAGCATGCCCATCGACTTCGACTACACGCACAAGAAGCAAACGGGTGGCTCGGGTCAGTACGGCAAGGTCCAGGGGCGAATCGAACCCGTCGACGAGGGCGACTTCGTCTTCGAGAACAAGGTCACCGGTGGCAACATCCCCAGCGAGTACATCAGTTCGGTGGAGAAGGGCTTCAAGTCCTGCATGGACAAGGGTGAGTTCATCGGCTACCCGGTCGTGAACCTCAAGTTCGTGCTGAGCGACGGGAACTACCACGCGGTGGACTCGAGCGACAACGCCTTCCAGGCCGCGGCCAAGGGTGCGTTCCGCGAGTTCTACCTCAAGGGCAAGCCCGTGGCCCTCGAGCCGATCATGCTCGTGTCGGTGGAGGGTCCCACCGAGTTCCAGGGCGAGATCCTGGGCACGCTCATGCAGCGTCGCGGCATGGTGGTCGGAACCACCGAGGACGCCGGCTTCGTTCGTATCGACGCCGACGTCCCGTTGAGCGAGATGTTCGGCTACGCCACCGTTCTGCGCTCGGCCACCCAGGGCAAGGCCGAGTTCACCATGGAATTCGCCCGGTACGGAACCGCTCCCGCGGAGGTCGCGGAAGAGCTCCGCGAGAAGTGGCTCGAGAAGAAGGCCGCCGGCAGCAACTAGCCGGACGGAGGAGACCGAGATGTACCAGAAGGAAGTCAACGAGCGCAGCCCCATGCGGGTGTTCGAGCGCTCGATCCACGGGGGCCTGGGCAAGGGCAACGTCGGGCTCGTGATGAGCCGCGCAGGCATCGGCAAGACCGCGTTCCTGGTCGACGTCGCCCTCGACGACCTGATGCGCGACCGTAAGGTCCTGCACATCAACATCGACGATCCCGTCGAGAAGGTCCGCGCCTTCTACGACGAGATCTTCAACGTGCTGGCCGACAGCATGGAGCTCGACAACCGCTACCGGGTGCACCTGAACGTCGAGCGCCACCGGCTGATCCAGACCTACATGGCCGAGAGCTTCAGCCTGGAGAAGCTCAAGGCCGGGATCGTCATGGCCAACGAGCACATGCACTTCGATCCCGAGGTGATCGTCCTCGACGGCTACCCGCGCTTCTCGCAGGCCACCGAGGACGACCTGCTCGAACTCAAGGACATCGCCAAGCGCCACGACTGCGAACTCTGGGTGAGTGGCCGCGCGCGGCGCGAGGACGAGGTCGACGAGCGCGGCGTTCCCACCAAGATCGCCCGCTTCGAGGAGTACCTGTCGGTCATCGTGAAGCTCGAGCCCAGCGGCGACCACGTCCGCCTGCAGCTGATCAAGGACCACGACAGCGAGGACGTCGCGTCGCTGTTCCTCGAGCTCGACCCCCGGTCGCTGCTGCTGAAGTGGAACTGACGGCGATCGACGACGGAAGAACGGAAGGCCCGGCACGGACGTGTCGGGCCTTCGTCGTTCGGGGCGTGCCTTCATCCTACCGCTCGCTCCCACGGCGCGGAGCGGTCCCCCGCGGCACCGCACCGGGCACCCGGGGCGGCAGGGCCGCCCACCCCTCGACCCGCAGGTGCGGGGGCGGATCCCCGAAGCGCTCCACGAGTGCGGCCGGTCCGATCAACCAGGCGGCCTCGGATCGCGCGGGCAGCGGGTCCACTCCGATCGTCACGGGGACGGGCGGGGAAGGAAGGCCGCGCAGGGCGTAGGCGTACAGATCGCTCAGCTCGTCGACTGCGTCGAACAGCGCCACGTAGCGATCGCGCTCCAGACCGCGTTCGTCCACCCGCTCGACCAGCGTGTCGATCGCGGTGCGCCCGAAGGTGTCGCGCAGGGGAAGGAAGGCGTGCACGAGGGCCAGCAGGGCCCAGGCGCGCAGCAGCCATCCGCGCCGCGCGCGCACCGGTGCCCGCCACAGCCACAGCGCACCGAGCGTGACGAACGACCCCACCGCCAGTTGCGGCCACCACGGATCGGCACCGCGCAGCAGACCGAGAGTCTGCGCGCCGATCATGCCCATGATCGCCCGCGTGTTCAGCGCGTCGAACTCGAGCACGTTCGACGGTGACAGCAGCAGCAGCACTCCGCTCGCCAGTGCCACCCAGGGCGGAAACGTGGTCCACGCCAGCCACCGCCCGAGCAGGAGCGCCAACGGCGGCAGCGCCGGCAGGGCGTACCACCCGAGGTCCAGCTGCGCGAGGGCCGGACCCACGACCATGGGCACCGCCCACACCAGCAGGATCCACTCGGCCCGCGGCAGCGCCGGCCCGCGCCCGCGTGGCCACAGCAGCACGAAGGGCAGCAGGTACGACCACGGGAACAAACCGTCCTCGATCACCGAGGGGTAGAACATCCACCGGTGCCCGCGTTCCACGTGCAAGGCGACGCGTCCGGCGACCTCGCGCCCGAAGTAGGTGTCGACGAAGTCGGCCCCGTGCCGCGCGGCCATCACCGCGTGCCACGGAACGAGCACCACCGCGAAGGCGGCGATCGCCAGCGCCCACACCCGGGCCGGGATCGTGCGCCACGTCCCCAGGGCCACGATCGTCACCAGTGCCACGCCGCCGACCGGCACCACGTAGAAGGCGTGCTTGACCATGCCGGCCAGCGCCACGCACGCGAGCGAGGCGATCCACCATCGCGCGTCCTCGCGCGTCTTCACCGCGAAGACCACGGCGAGGATCCACACCAGCAGCAGGGTACTGTCCATCTCGCCGGTGCGGCCGCAGTGGTGGTAGAGGAACTGGGTCGAGGTGAACAGCACGAGGGCGGCCCACCGCGATGCCCACACGCCGTAGAGCAGGCGGCCGAGCCACATCAGCGCCGCCACCGCCCCCAGCGCGGCGGCCGCCGACGGCAGGCGCACCGTCCACTCGTTCACGCCGAAGACCGCGGCCAGCGCCGCACTCGCCCACACCCGCAGCGGCGCCTTGTTGAACCAGGGCTCGCCTCGGATCTCGAAGTCGATCCAGTTGCCCGTCGCGAGCACGTGTTCCTGCACGAGTGCGTAGCGCGCCTCGTCCTGGTCGTGCAGCGAGTTCGAGCCCAGGCCGAAGAACAGCAGCACCGCGGCCAGGCCGAGCAGCCAGAGGTCGAAGGAGTTCAACGCGCCACGGTCCATGCGGCGCAGACTAGCGTGCGGGGGGCGCGGTGGCGATCAGGAAGGTGGGGCCGAGGGACGCTCCGGACGTCGTGGACCGTACGCGTCGGCGGCGGCTCCGGGAGCCGATCCCGGCACACAACGCAGAACGCGCCCCGATCCGCAGGATCGAGGCGCGTTCGAGTGGCAGCCCCTAGGGGAATCGAACCCCTGTTTCCGGACTGAGAACCCGGCGTCCTAGGCCACTAGACGAAGGGGCCACAAGGCCACCCGCGGCGGTCTCCCGCCGCGGGTCGGTCAGTATAGAAAACTCCGGGCTGGTCGCAAGCACTCCGATCAGCCCGGCTGGTGGGCCGGTCGCAGCAGGTCGACCACCGTCTTCACCGGATTGAAGGTCTCGAGCGGCACCTCCACGAACACGGTGTTCCAGTGGGCCATGGCGCCGTTCCACAGGCCCGGGCGCTCCAGCGCCTTCAGGTCGACCCCATCTTTCGACTTCTTTGCGATGAATCCGGTCTCGGGGTCGACGAAGCGGGACAGGTCGTGCGGCCGGCCCTCGGGATCGCGCAGGGCGCAGGCCAGGTCCACCGGGTTGAAGTGGGTCGAGGCCCGGAAGTGCTTCTCCTGCTCGGGATCGTCGTGGTCGACCTGGCTGCTCTCGACGATCTGCAGGCTCAAGCCACCGTCGGCCGCGCGCACGCGGAAGGGCCCGCCGCCGGGCTCGCCCTCGTTGCGGACCATCCCACACACGCGCAGGGGCCTGGCCAGGACGTCGAACAGCCACGCCCGGCGCGAGTCGGGTCCACCCTCGAGCACCGGGTCGGGCGGGGTGCGGTGCAACCAGCTCTGGACGAAGTCCATGGCCTCGTCGAGCACCTCGACCCCGTCGTGGAGCTTGCGCCACAGCTCGTGCGCGCCGGCCTGGCGCTCGAGCAACACGCCGGCGAGCAGGTGCTGGTTCTCGACCACGGCGTCGCGGCGCTCCCGCGGGACCACGTTGTCGATGTTCTTGATCAGCACGACGTCGGCGTGGAGGGCGTCGAGATTGCCGATCAGCGCGCCGTGGCCGCCGGGGCGGAAGACCAGCCGGCCGTCGTCGTCGCGCAGGGGCTGGTCGCGCAGGTCCACCGCGACGGTGTCCGTCGACGGCGACTGCACGCTGAAGCCGACCTCGTGCGGAGTGCGCGCGGCGGCGCAGTGCTGCTCGATCTCGTCGTAGAACTCCGGGGGCACGGTGAAGTGCACGCGGCCCCGGCCGCCGCGATCGGCGACGACCTGCGAGGTCTCGTCGAGCTGCTCCTCGAAGGCCGTGCGTACGCCGTCGGGAGTACGATGGAAGGGGATCAGGCCCTTGGGCCGATCGGCGAAGTCGAGGTCCTCGAGCAGCACGCGCAGGACCACGCGGCGATCGCCGTCGCCGTCGAGCACCTGCTCGGGCTCGTGACCGGCGGCACGCACCGCGTCGCGCACCTGCGCGGCGAAGGCGAAGTCGTCGAAGCGGTCGAAGAAACGCGCCACGAGCGCGTCGTCACTGCTGCCGCCGCGGGCCTCGGCCAGCGCGGCCGGGTCGAGCGGACGCGGATCCTGCAGCCGACCGGCCAGCGCCTTGAACATGCGCGAGGCGGCCCCGCTGGCCGGCACGAACTTCATCAGCCGGCCGGCGGACGAAGCCTCGCGGCCGCGGGCGACGAGTTCGGCGCGGCGGGCGTCGTCGTCGATCACCTCGATGCCATGGTCCGGCGTCGCCGGTCCCACCACTTCGAGCGGCGGGAACCCGCGCCGGAAGCACTCCAGCTGGCGTTCGAACTCCTCGCGGGAGATCCCGCGTTGCTCGAGCTGTCCGAGGTCGGCGTCGGTCAGGTCGTAGGCCATGGCTCCGTGCGACCGCGTGGGAACTGCGAACGCCCCGGTCGGCCGACCGGGGCGTCGAAACGGCGTTGCCGCGGTAGCTCGCAACGTCGTGACGGCGCGTCTGGTCGCGCGCCGCACTCGATGAGGATGGTTGCCCGGGGAGGATTCGAACCCCCACATACGGGACCAGAACCCGCTGTCCTGCCATTAGACGACCGGGCAGTGCCGCTAAGGGTTAATCACCCGGCGGGGGGTTGGCAAGGCCTTTCCCGCCGTGTGCGGCCTCTGCGGGGCCTCTCAGGCCAGTCTGGGCTCGCGCAGACGTCGGACCACCCGCTCGCGCCCGAGCAGCTCCATGGCATCGAACAGGCTCGGGCCACTGGTGCTGCCGCTGATCGCGAAGCGGGCCGGGTGGATGTACGCCCCCGGCTTCTCCTCGGTCTCCTCGGCCAGCGCCCGCAGCGAGGCCTCGGCCGACGCCGCATCGAAGGTCTCGGCCGCCTCGTAGGTGTCGGCCAGGCGCCGCAGCCGGTCGCGGGCGGCGTCGTCGATCTGCGCCGCACCCTCGGCATCGACCGGGTAGTCGTCACTGAAGTAGCTCGACAGGTGCGACACGGTGCGGTCGAAGTGGCGGAAGCGGTTGCCCAACAGTCCGAGCAACCGTCCCAGCGTCTCCAGACCACCGCGGTCGTCGGCGTCGACCACGTCCGCCTCGGCCAGGATCGCCCAGGCCTGCTCGGCCTTGCGCTTCGGATCCATGGCCTTCATGTGCTCGCCGTTCAGATGGCGCGCCTTCTCGTAGTCGAAGACCGCGGCGGTGTGGTTCAGGCGCTTGAGCGAGAACTTCTTGATGATCTGATCGACCGTGAAGAACTCCTGGTCGTTGCCCGGCGACCAGCCGAGCAGGGCCAGGTAGTTGACCACGGCCTCGGGCAGCCAGTGCTGGTCGCGGAACTCCTCCACACTGGCCGCGCCGTGGCGCTTGCTCAGGCGCTTCTTGTCGGGGCCCAGGATCATCGGCATGTGGCCGAACTTCGGCACGCGGCGGCCCATGGCCTTGTACACGTGGATCTGCCGCGGCGTGTTGCTCACGTGGTCGTCGCCGCGCAGCACGTGGCTGATCTCCATGAGCGCGTCGTCGATCACGCAGGCGAAGTTGTAGGTGGGAAAGCCGTCGCTCTTCACCGCGATCCAGTCGTCGAGCACGGCGCAGTCGAACTCCATGTCGCCCTTCACCAGATCGGTCCACTTGATCGATCCCTCATCGGGCATGCGCACGCGGATGGTCGAGGTGCGGCCCTGGGCCTCGAGCTTCGCGCGCTCGTCGTCGGACAGGTCGCGGTAGGGCCAGTCGGCCGGGCCGAGCACGCCCTCGGCCTCGAGCTTCTTCCGCCGGGCTTCGTCCTCCTCGGCCGTGGAGTAGTCGCGGTACAGAACGCCCTCGGCGAGCAGGCGGTCGATCTGCTCGCGGTACAGGTCCATGCGCTCGCTCTGCACGTAGGGTCCGTACTCGCCGCCCTTTCCCGGACCCTCGTCCCAGTCCAGCCCCAGCCACTGCATGGCGCGCAGGATCTGCTGGTGCGACTCCCGGGTGCTGCGCTCCTGGTCGGTGTCCTCGATGCGCAGTACGAAGGTGCCCTTCTGCGCCCGGGCGTACAGCCAGTTGAACAGCGCGGTGCGCGCGCCTCCGACGTGCAGGGTGCCGGTGGGGCTCGGTGCGAAACGGCAGCGGATGCTCATGGATCTCTCCGGGGACTAGTTGGTGTGGCCGGGACGCGTGCGCGTCGGTTCTCCGCGGACGGTCGGGTCGATCGCGGCCAGCCAGGTCTCCGGGTCGACCCCGTAGACCTGTTCGACCGCGTCCTCGAACCGTGCGCCCGCTTCGACGATGTCGAGCAGGTCCTGCACGCGATCCCATCCCCAGGTCTCGGACAGGTGCCACACCATGAGGAAGGCGTTGTAGCGCGCGATGCGTCCCTGGGCGCGATCGACGAGCGGGTAGACGTGCTGCTCGACCTCGGCCGGCGTCATGAGCACGGGCAGGTCACGCGCGCGGAACTCGGCCATGAAGCTCAGGTGCTCGAAGCCTTCTTCGGACAGGTAGCTCGAGATGCCCTCGCGCAACCACATGGGAATGCGGCCGTGGGTCTTCTCGTCGAGCAGGGCCTGGGCGATCGAGGCGTAGGCCACGTGCCCGGCGAGCGTACGCCGGAACATCATGCTGATCGGCTGCACGAAGACGCTGCGACCCACGACGAGATGGGTGACCCAGAACTCGCGCCCCGACAACCGACGCCAGTGGTCGGCGTCGTCGGCACCGAACACCGTGAGCTTCGGCGGCGACTCCATACGCAGCTGCTCGCTCACTTCCACGTACGCGAGATCGCAGATCTCGAGGTAGTGGCCGATCAGCGCCGGCCCGCAACAGGTGCTCTCGTGCACGCGCACCCAGCGCGACTCGAGGTACTCGTCGGTCACGGTGAGGTACGGGTGATCCTGCTGCTGCTGGTTCACGAAGTACGCGCGGGGGCCGTAGGTCACGCCCTCGTCGTCGAACAACACACCCCACTCGAGGCTCGAGAATTCGTGCTTGAAGTCGGGGTAGCCCTCGGCCTCCAGGCGCTCTTCGGTGTAGGCCCAGTAGAGGCCGCGGTCGGGGGCCGGCATGCTGCTGCCACAGCCGGTCGCCAGCAGCGAGGCGACGGCGAGCAGGAAGAGGAGCGACGATCGCACCATGACGTGGGACTCCGGTGTTGCGGGATCGTTCAGTCGGATTCGGCCTCGCTCGACGAATCGAGCCGGCACCGTTGCAGGAACCCGCGCAGGGCCTGGCCGGTTCCCACGAGCGGGTGGGCGGCCTCGCGATCGATCGCCTCGCGCAGCGACGCGCCGCCGTCGCGCTGGTCGTCCTCGAAGGCCCGGGCGAAGCGGCCCGACTCGATGTCGTCGAGCAGGTCCTGCATGGCCTGCCGGCTGGCGTCGCCGATCACGCGGCGCCCGGCGCGGAGGCCGCCGTAGGCCGCCGTGGTCGAGATCTTCTCGCGCATGCCCTCGATCCCGTGCGTGTACAGCAGGTCGACGATGATCTTCACCTCGTGCACGCACTCGAAGTAGGCCGTCTCGGGCGAATGGCCGCGATCGACCAGCGTCTCCCACGCGGCCACGATCAGTTCGACCAGCCCACCGCACAGCACGGCCTGCTCGCCGAACTGGTCGGACACGGCCTCTTCGCGGAACGAAGAGAGGAATCCGCCGCCGGCCAGCGCGCCGCAGGCGTCGGCGTAGGCCAGCGCGAGGGCGAGCGTGTCGTCGGGATCGGGTCCGGCCACGCCGATCAGCGACGGCAGCCCGCCGCCGTTGCGGTAGGCGGTGCGCAAGGCGTGGCCCTGTCCCTTGGGTGCCACCAGGAAGGCCCGCCGGCCCTCGGGCAGGACCACCCGTTCGAAGGCGAGGGCGTAGCCGTGACCGAAGGCGACCACGGCGTCGTCCTTCCACCGGGGAAGAACGTCCTCGGTGAAGACTCGGGCCTGCACCTCGTCGGGAACGAGCAGCATGATCACGTCGGCGACCGCACTCGCCTCGGCGGGAGCGAGGACCTCGAAGCCGTCGCGCGCTGCGTTCGCGGCGCCCGTGCCCCCTGGGCGCGCCCCGACCACGACGTCGACCCCGCTGTCGCGCAGGTTCAGCGCGTGGGCGTGGCCCTGGTTGCCGTACCCGAGCACGGCCACCCGCCGGCCGGACAACAGTTCGGGCCGGGCGTCGGAGCGTTCGAAGCGTCGCGGAGTGGTCATGGCGAGGCGGCACCGGGTTCGGGACGGGCGAATCGACCGCAGGAGAATGGCACGGGCTCGGGTCCGCCGCCACCCGCGACGGCCGCTGCGGGCGTTTGACAACCGCCAGGGGCGTGTCTAACGTTGCTGCTCGCTCGCGAGCAGGTCCGCCTCGACAACAGGCCCCTGCACCACGCTCGCGGGCACCGGCCCGGGGGCGGTGTAGCTCAGTCGGTTAGAGCAGCGGAATCATAATCCGCGTGTCCGGGGTTCGAATCCCTGCGCCGCCACCAATTCCACCCACGCCGGCGAGAGCGGTCGTCCCGGACCGCCGAGGCAGCCCACGCGATTGACCGCCTTCGACCTGATCGCCCACGTCCGGGCGCTCGCGCCCGCCGACGGAGCTCCCGCACCGGGAGACCACGTGGTCGTCGCCGTGTCCGGCGGGGCCGACTCGGTCGCGCTGTTCGACGCGCTGCACACGCTGGCGCCGGAGTGCGGCTGGCGGCTGACCCTCGCCCACCTCGACCACGGCCTGCGCCCGGATTCCGGGCAGGACGTCGCATTCTGCCGGGCGCTGTGCGCGGAGCGCGGCGTCGAACTGGTCACCGAGCGGGTGGACGTGGCGGCGGTGGCCGCCGAAAGCGGCGCCGGGATCGAGGCGGCCGGCCGTCGGGCGCGCCACGATTTCCTCGAACGGGTGCGGGTCGGCCACGGCGCCGACCGGATCGCGACCGCGCACCACCTCGACGACCACGCCGAGAGCGTGCTGCTGGCCCTGGGTCGCGGCACCGGCCTGCGCGGTCTGCGCGGCGTGGCACCCGTCGACGGCCGGCGGATCCGCCCGCTGCGAGCCGTCCGGCGCGAGGCCCTGCGCGCGCACCTGCGCGCCCGCGGCCTCGCCTGGCGCGAGGACCCGACCAACGCCGATACCGAACTCACCCGCAACCGGTTGCGCCACAATGTTTTGCCTGAATTGATCGAGACCTTCGACCCCGGTGTGGTCGAGCGGATCGGCCGTCTGGGCGCCCACGCGGCCGCCGACGTCGCCCTGCTCGACGCCTTGGTCGAAGAGAAACTCGAGTCGCTGCGGCGGACCGGGCCCGACGGAGCCTTGGTCCTCGACCGCGCGGGCTTCCTCGGAGCCGCTCCGGAACTGCGTTCGGCCCTCCTCCGGGCGGCCGCAAGACACCTTTTTCCAACGGGTTCACACCAGAAATGGAACGCCGACCGGGTCTCGGACGTTCTACGGTTCATCGAACGGGCCCACGCCGGCCAGCGCTGGTCGCTGCCCGGGGCGGGTCGTCTGGCGATCGAACGGGATCGCCTCATCCTCATGAAGGTTTCCGACGAACAGTCCGTCACGGGCTCTGGCACCCTCGGGCCCGACCGGGCGAGGCTCCGGACCGAGCTTTTGCCCACCCGAGGCCGAGGGTGTAGTTTTTCAGGGCCTCCCATGACGACGTTCGTCGATGCCACCCGTGTCCGTCCTCCCTTCGAGCTCCGCGCGATCCGGCCCGGAGATCGGCTGAAGCCGCGGGGAAGGGCCGGCCACAGGAAGATCACGACCCTGCTCAGCGAACACGGAATCCCGAGAGAGGATCGTTCGCGGCAACTCGTGGTCTGCGATCGCGAGCGGGTGGTGTGGGCCGTCGGGCTCGACGCCTGCGACGCGGCGGACATCGCAACGACGACCCGTTGGGTCTGGCACTTGCGTGTCGAGGAAGCGGACGATGTCCCGTCCGCGGACCGCGGCACGTAGATCCGGGCACCGGCCGTGGGCCCACGCGCCACGGCCGAACTCGATCGGAAAGGATCGCGTCCCATGAACGGACCGATGCGTGATCGCCGGGGTCAGAAGGGCCCCAACAAGCGCCCCCCGTCGGGGGGACCCCAGCGGCCGATGCCGCCGGGTCGCACCGCCGGCTTCTGGATCGTGGCGATCCTGATGGTGTTCCTCGGGTTGCAGCTGCTGCTGCGTCCGTCCGAGTCGAACTCCGAGATCAGCTACACGACCTTCATGCGGCAGGTCGAGAAGGGCAACATCGCCGAGGCGGTGATCGTCGACAACAAGGCGGTCGAGGGCCGACTGGGCGAGATGCAGACCCTGCCCCTGGTCAGCGGACGCACGCAGGACGTCGAGCAGTTCAAGACGAACCTGCCGATCCCCGATCCCGAACTGATCACGAAGATCCAGGAGACCAATCCCGATGTGAACATCGTCGCGGAGTACAGCGGCGAGAGCATCTGGAACACCATCATCTACCTGTTGCCGTTCCTGTTGATCCTGGGCATCTGGCTGTTCGTGCTGCGGCAGATGCAGTCGGGCGGCAACCGCGCGTTCAGCTTCGGCAAGAGCAAGGCCAAGCTGATCAACGCCGATCGTCCCCAGGTGACCTTCGCCGACGTGGCGGGGGCCGACGAGGCCAAGGTCGACCTGGAGGAGATCATCGAGTTCCTGAAGTCGCCCCGGAAGTTCCAGCGACTCGGCGGACGCATCCCCAAGGGTGGTCTGCTGGTCGGTCCTCCGGGCACCGGCAAGACCCTGCTGGCGAAGGCCGTCGCCGGCGAAGCGGGCGTTCCGTTCTTCGCCATGAGCGGCAGTGACTTCGTCGAGATGTTCGTGGGCGTCGGCGCGAGCCGCGTGCGCGACCTCTTCGAGCAGGGCAAGAAGCACGCACCGTGCTTGATCTTCATCGACGAGATCGACGCGGTCGGGCGACATCGTGGTGCAGGCCTCGGAGGCGGCCACGATGAACGCGAGCAGACGCTGAACCAGCTACTGGTGGAGATGGACGGCTTCGAGACCAACGAGGGTGTCATCATCATCGCGGCTACGAACCGTCCCGACGTACTGGATCCCGCGCTGCTCCGCCCCGGCCGTTTCGATCGTCAGATCACCGTGGACATGCCCGACCTGCTCGGTCGCGAGGGCATCCTGAAGGTCCACATGCGGAAGGTGAACGCCGCGCCCGACGTGGACATCAAGAAGATCGCCCGCGGGACGCCGGGCATGAGTGGTGCCGATCTGGCGAACCTCGTCAACGAGGGCGCCCTGCTCGCGGCCCGGCGCAACCACGAACAGGTCACGATGCTCGACCTCGAGGACGCCAAGGAAAGGGTCATGCTGGGGCCCGAGCGCCGCGCCCGCGTCATGCCGCAGAGCGAACGCGAGCGCACCAGCTACCACGAGTGCGGTCACGCCATCGTGGCGGCCAGCATCGAGGGCTACGACCCGGTGCACAAGGTGTCGATCATCCCGCGCGGTCAGGCACTGGGTCTGACCTTCACGCTGCCGACCGAGGACAGGTACCAGATCACCCGGTCGGACGCCGACAACGCCATCGCGGTGTTCCTGGGCGGACGCGCGGCCGAGGCGCTGATCTACCCGCAGGTGGGCGCCGGCGCGGCCGACGACATCAAGAAGGCCACCGCCTACGCCCGGAACATGGTCACCAGCTGGGGCATGAGCGATCGCCTGGGTCCGATCCAGTTCGGCCAGGGCGACCAGCCCGTGTTCATGGGCCGCGACCTGCACCAGCAGCGCAACTACTCCGAGCAGACCGCGATCGCGATCGACGAAGAGGTCCACCGGATCATCTCGAACGCCTACGAGCGGGCGCGGACCATCCTCGAGGAGAACCACCCCGAGCTCGAGACCATGGCCAAGGCCCTGCTCGAACGCGAGACCCTCGACGGCGAGGACGTGCTGTTGATCCTTCGCGGCGAGGAACTCCCGCCGCTGGGCTCGGCCCCCGAGCCGAAGCGCGCCTCGTCGGGCGTGGACGATGACGCCGAGTCGGCCGACGCCTCCGACGAGGACGAGGGCCCGGCGACGGGCACGGTGGGCGACGACCCGTCGCCCCAGCCCAACTAGGGTTCGCGGCTCGCGTCCGCGTGGCAGTTCGCTCCTTCCGGAGCAACACGAAGCCCCTCGCCGGTGTCGGTGGGGGGTTTCGTGGTGGTGCGTTGCGTCGGCCGTCGGAGAGAAAACTGCGGATCTCGTCGAGGAGCAACTCCGGCTCCTCCTCGATCACCAGGCGCCCCGCATCGACCACCGTTGCCAACCGCGATCCGGGAATCCGCGCCTGCAGCTCTCGAGCCTTCGTCACCGGGATCCACGTATCCTGCTCGCCCCACAGGATCAGGGTGGGCACGTCGATCTCACCGTACCGTGACTCGACCTCGTCGGTCGCCGACTGGTCGGCCTGGGCGATCTGCCGGTAGAAGGCAGGCTGTCCCAGCTCCCCACGCCATGGCCTGCAGATCCCCTCGAGTGCCTCGGCCGACAACGGCCGGTGCGCGGCAGTGCGGGCATAGGCTTCGACGACCGCTTCGTGGATGAACGGCGGAAGTCCGCGGAAGGCCTCTTCGTGCCGGCGGACGTGTCGGAAGAAGGGCGATCCCCACGGCGCCAGGGCGACGGCGTCGATCAGGACCAGGCGACGGTACGTTCATTCAGCAGCAGGGTACGCAGCGCCGTCGCACCGCCGAAGTCGTGGCCGACCACGGACGGCCGGTCCAGACCCCAATGATCGAGCAAGGCCGCGAAGACACCGTTCTGCACCTCGAGCGACACATCACCCGGCTGCTGGTCCGACTGCCCGTACCCTGGAAGATCGAAGGTGTAGACCTCGTGGTCGGCCGCAAGGCCCCCGATCAGACGGCGGAGGGTGAACGACGACCACGGGGTCCCGTGAAGGAGAACGACCGGGGCACCGCGACCCCAGCAGTCCCAGGCCACCGTCCGCCCGTCGACGTCGAAGTGGTTTCGCAGATTCCAGTCCATGATGGCTCCATCGATCGTCGGTCCCCCATTCGGCCCGGGATCCGCAGGGTACCCGAAGCCACCGCGGAGGTCGCGCCGGGGACAAGATCAGCAAGCCCGAACGATGTCCAACAGATCGTCGCCCGCGGGATTCTTCTCAACCTCCCGACTCACCGGGCCGATACGCACTGCGAACACACGCCCAACCCCAGAGGTTCGCCATGACCACCCGGACGCCGGTCTCGCGTCGAGTGGGCAGAGCCACCGGATTCGCCTGCGCGACGGCCGCGTCCACCGCCGCCGACACCGCACGTGCGGTCGACGAGTGCCTCGCCGCACTGCACGACGAGCAGTCGACGGAGTTCGACTGGTTGCTCGTCTCCTACACCGAGCACCACGACGCAACCCACATCGCCGGGCGCCTGCACGCCGCGAGCAACGCGCCCGGGGCGATCCACGGCGCTTCGTCCTGTCGCGCGGTCATGACCGAGAACGGCGTGCACGACGATGTACCGAGTTCGCTCGCCGTCTTCGCCGTCCACGACCCCGAAGGCGCCTACGGCGTCGGCAGCGCCGTGATCGGCGACGACCCGCGTGCCGCCGCGGCCCGCGCCGTCGACGCGGCCCTCGAACGGGCCGGGCGCCACGGCGAACCGCCCGCGCTGATCTGGATGAGCGCCGCCCCGGGCCACGAAGAGGAACTGCTGCGCGGCATCGCCGACCTCGTGGGCGCGAACGTTCCCGTGGCGGGAGGCAGCGCGGCCGACGACACCGTCGCCGGAGGCTGGAGCCAGCTCGACGGAGCGGGCGGTCACGACGACGCCGTCGTCGTCAGCGTCCTGTTCCCGTCGGTCGAGTTGTCCTTCGCCTTCCACAGCGGCTACGACGCCACGACGACCCGCGGCACCGTCACGCGCGCCCACGACCGGACGATCGAGCAGATCGACGGCGAGCCCGCCGCGCACGTCTACGACCGGTGGACGGAGGGATCGATCTCCGAGGTCCTCGAGGCCGGCGGCAACGTCCTCGGCCTGACCTCGCTCGCGCCGCTCGGCCGGGTCGTCGACGACGAATCCGGCCTGGAGCTCTACACCCTGTCGCATCCATGCTCGGTCGAAGCGGACGGAAGCCTGACGCTCTTCACCGAAGCCCCCGTCGGCAGCGAACTCGTGCTGATGACCGGATCCGAGGAGAACCTCGTGCAGCGCGCCGGCCGCGTCGCCCGCTCGGCGCGCGAGTCCGGCGATGCGGACGGAGCGGACGTCCTCGGCGGCCTGGTGATCTACTGCGCGGGCTGCATGCTCACCATCACCGACCGCATGCCCCGCGTCGTCGGCGAACTGAACGAAGCGCTCGACCATGCTCCCTACGTCGGCTCGTTCACCTTCGGCGAGCAGGGCTGTCACGTGGGCAACCAGAACGCCCACGGCAACCTCATGATCTCCGTCGTGCTGTTCCGCGACGAGGAAGCGCTGTAGGGGAGCGACCATCGTGGCCGAACACCTGCGCGAGCAGATCGTCGAGCTGCAACGACGCCTCGAGCGCGAGCACGCGACGCGTGTGGAGTCGGACACCGTCATCGAATGTCTGGCCCGCGTGCGAACGGCCGACGACGCCGAGGGCGCCTTCGGGGGAATCCTTCGGATCCTGGTCGACTTCGTCGGCGACGCCGAGGGCGTGTGCCTGCGCATGGACTCCGGACAGGCGCCCACGGTGCTCGCCACCACCGACCCCGATCTGACCACGGTCGACTGGGCGCAGGACACGTTTCCCGCCCGTCTGGAGCACGGCCGCCCCGTCCGCCAGTTCGACCTGTCCCGCGGCGATGCCTTCGCGCCCCTCGTCGAACGCCGGAACTTCGCGTCGGCCCTGTGCCTGGCGATCGGCAGTGACGAGGCGGGAGCGCTGGTGGCTCTCTTCAGCCACCGTCGCGCTCGCTTCGACCGCAGCCACGCACGCGTGTTGAAGCGTCTGGTTCCCGTCCTCGAACCGGCCTGTCATCTGCTCGAGATGGAGCGGCTGCGCCAGGCCACCGACGTGGCCGACCGCCGGGCGCGCGACGCCGACGCGGCGAATCGCGCCAAGAGCGACTTCGTGGCGAACATGAGCCACGAGCTGCGCACGCCGTTGAACGGGATCCTCGGCAACCTGGAACTGGCCGTCCTGGAAGACCCGTCGACGACCCTGAGGGAGTACGTCGACGGCGCGCGCGACTCCGCCGACACGCTGCTGCACCTGGTGAACGACCTGCTCGACTTCTCGCGCCTCGAGTCGGGAACGTTCCATCTCGAGGCGACGACCTTCGGCGTCCGCGATCTGTTCGAACGTTCCCTCGCGTCGGTCGACGCGATCGCCCGCGACAAGGGACTGGACCTGAGCCTGCACGTGGACCCGAGCGTTCCGGCCGCGCTGGTCGGCGACCCCCACCGGATCCGTCAGGTGTTGCTGAACCTGGTGGGCAACGCGCTGAAGTTCACGAACTCCGGCCGCGTTCGCGTCGACTGCGAGCGCACGTCGCGCGGCGACGACCGCATGTGGCTGCGCGTCTCGGTCACCGACACCGGCATCGGTATCCCGCGCGATGCCCTGGCGCGGATCTTCCGTCGCTTCGAACAGCAGGACAACAGCATCACCCGGGAGTTCGGGGGCACCGGCCTCGGGCTCGCGATCTCCTCGCACCTCGTGGCCTGCATGGGCGGACACGTCGAGGTCGAGAGCGAAGTCGGCGAGGGCAGCCGCTTCCGGTTCGAGATCCCGCTCGAAGCGTGTGATCCACTGCCGAAGGAGAACCAGTCCGTCGACGTCGAGCCGACGGACTCCTCGGCGGCCGCACCGCGGCACGTGCTCGTGGTCGAGGACAACCCCATGAACCTGAAGATCGCCGTGCGCATGCTCGAGCGGATGGGACACGTCGTATCGACGGCCGAGCACGGCCGCATCGCCCTCGACCTGCTGTCCCGCGAGACCTTCGACCTGGTCCTGCTCGACATGCAGATGCCCGTGCTCGACGGCATCGCGACCGCGCAGGCCATCCGGGCGAGCGCGGAGCCGTGGTCGGAGGTTCCGATCGTCGCGATGACCGCGAACGCCATGCGCCGGGATCGCGACCGCTGCCTCGAAGCGGGGATGGACGGCTTCCTCTCGAAACCGTTCCGTCTCGAGGTGCTGCGGGAGACGGTGGAGAACCACGTCGCTTCGGCGGCGACGTCGGACGGCGTGGGATCGCGTCAGCCGGTGTAGGTCAGGAGCGACCGCTCCCGCCGTGTTCCCGCAACAACGCCCGCGCTTCCGGTAGCCGCGGATCGTCACTTCCTGCCCGCTGCATCCGATCAGTCACCGCCGCGAGCACCTGCATCGCCCGCCGCAGACCCGGCCGCTGCCCGAGCACGTCGAGCAGCACCTCGAGCGCCGCCCGGTCGTCGCCCACGGTGTAGAGCGCCACGGCGCGTTCGAGGCGCAGCATCACTTCGGCGTCGGGCTTCTCGGCGTAGCTGGCGTCGATGGCCCGTCCGTCGCCGAAGCGCGCCGGTTCGTTCATGATGGCATCCATCACCAGCAGCCACTCCCGCGCGAGCCGTTCGTTGCCGTGCGTCGCCTCGATCGACGCGTAGCGCGCCGCCGACATGGCGTGGCGGTAGGTCTCGTGCACGGGAAACAGGAGCGTTCCCGCGCGCAGCAGCAGCACCACGAGCAGCGGCGCGAACAGCGGCCGCAGGCGACGTTGCACGTAGGCCACCACGAGTTGGTGGATTCCACTGCCGGCGAACACCAGCAGCGCCGGCCACACGGCCAGGCGCAGACGACCGTTCACGAAGAACACCACGCCCACCGCGAAGGCCATCAGCACGAGCACGACCAGCGGCCATCGGGGCCGCCGCATGCGCACGAGCGGTTGCCACGCACCGAGCACGGCCAGGCCCAGCACCACACCGAAGCCGAAGGGCGCCCACGCGAGCACGCGCGACTCGCGGGCCGCCAACGCGGCGTCCTCCATCTGCGGCATCGAGAACGGATGGACGAACAACACGGCCCGCGTCAGCGCGAGCTGCACGGCCCGGCCGGGATCGGACACCAGGAACTCCACCGCGCGCTCGCGCCAGAAGGCCTCGACCTCGGCACTGTTCAGCGTGCGCCCCCGCGCGCGCTGGGCGGCCTCCTGTCCGGTGGGATCGCCGGGATGGACCTCCTGCACGTTCGTGTACGTGCCCTCGGCCGCGGGATTGTTGCCCACGTACAGGTTCAGGCCGCCGTTGTAGGAGCGCGGTTGCCAGAGTCCCTCGGCGGCCAGGTTGTGGGCCGACAGCAGGACCATGGCCACGAGTCCGGGCGCGAGCAGGGCCAGCGCCGAATGCAGCGCCAGGCGGCGATCGGTGCGCAGCGACCACACCACGCCCAGACCGAGCAGCAGCCACAGCAGCAGCAGGTTGGAACGCAGCGCGATGCCGACGCCCAGCGCCATGCCCGCCATCCACAGCGCGCGTCGGCCCCAGGGTTCGCGCAGAATCACGCCGGCCACGGCGATCGCGGTGCAGGCCGCGGCCGGGCCGTCGGGCAGCAGCGAGGTGTCGTACAGGATCAAGGGCGGCGTGGCGGCGCCGAGCAGCAGCGTTGCCGCGCCGGTCACCGGTCCCGCCAGTTCCCGCGCGGCGCGGGCGAGCACGAGCAGGGCGGCCACACCGAGCACGCTCTGTCCGACGATCACCGCGCCCGGTCCCAGGGGCCGCTCCACGAGGGCCAGCACGTACGGATAGAGCGGGCTCATGAAGAAGGCGCGATCGAGCACGAAGCCGCCGTCGACCAGGGCGTCGGCCATGGCGCGGTAGAGCTGCGTGTCGAGCATGGCGGTGAGCGTGGCACGGCCGCTGCGCTCGAGCCACGCCACCACGCGCAGGAGCAGGGCGAGGACGACGAGCGCCGTCCACAGACGCCGATCGTCGGCGATCCTCTCGACGCGGCTGGACATGATCGGCGGTCCGGGTGCGGGACGACGGGCAGAGGACCTGCGAGTCTAGCCGCGGGGTGCGAGGCGTCGCAACTGCGGGTCGTCCCGCGTGTCCGTGCTCGACACTGCACGAGCCCATCGGGCACAGTGTGCCGATCCGGCACACCCGTCTCGTCGAGGTGACACTCGCAGGCCGCCTGTTCCGAGGGGTTTACGGGTGTCACCGGGCGAGGACGAACGGGCACGGTCCTTGGATCCGGGACGGACATGCGAAGATCCCGACGGCATTCCCCGGTTTCCGACACCCGCGCATGGACCGCCCTGCTGGTGTGCCTCGGGGTGGTGTGCACGCTCGTGGGCGCCGTTCTCCCCGCCGCCGCGCAACCCGACCGCGCCCTACGCCTCGAGGCGATCGAGTCGATGCCCGACCGGCCCGGCCTCGCCCCCGCCCTGGGCGACCTGGTCGGTCTGTGGCCGGGGCAGGCGATCGACGCCGCCGACCTGCGCGCCGCGCGCCGCACGATCGCCCGCTCGGGCTGGTACGAACGCGTGGAGGTCTACACCCGCCCGGGATCGGAACCCGGCACGCTGGTCCTGCGCGTCGAGGGCGAGCTCGACGACGGCGTGCGCCTCGAGACCGGCTTCGGCCACGACCCGCTCGACGACTGGTACCTGAACCTGGTCGGTCTGCGCGCCCACCACCTGATCGGTCCGGCCAGCACGGCGCGGCTGAACTTCCAGTTCGGTCGACGCCGCAGTGCATTGCGGCTCGAGATCGAAGCGCGCCGGGTGGGCGGAAGCGGCGTGGGTCTCCTGCTGGACGCCTCGGGCGGTGCCGAGCAGTGGAACGTGTTCGACGACGACCGCTTCTACACGCAGGAGATCGGACGTCGTCATGTGCACATCGGTGCAAGAGTGCACCCGACCCGTTCCACCGCGTTGACACTGTGGCTCGGACGCTCGGCGGCCGATCCCCAGGACCTGACCCAGGAGGAGGGCGAGCGCCGCGATCCGGCGCCCGGACTGGTGGGACCCTTCGGGCGCCAGGAGGAGTTCTCCGACCTCCGCCTCGACCTCACGCTCGACCGCCGCGATCACGCCCAGCCCTGGCGCCGCGGTCTGTGGACGCTGCTCCGCGCGACCGTCTCCGAACCCGACTCCGGCACGACCTTCGTCCGCACGCGCGCCGCGCTGCGCGCCGCCGTCCCGCTGCCCGCCCAGCAGGCCCTGGCCTTCCGCGGGGACCTGGCGTGGACCGATCCCGGGACGCCCTATCACCTGCGGCCGATCTTCGGCGGACAGGGCAGCGTGCGCGGCTTCCGCGACGCCAGCCTGAGCGGCGGCCGCGGCGCCCGCGCGATCGCGGCAGCGTCCATGGAATGGCGCACCCCACTGCTGCCGCGCGGCGCTCCCGACGCGCGCGTGCACGGCGTCCTGTTCGTCGACACCGGCCGCTTCGTCGACGCCGGCGGCGACACCGGTCCGTGGTCGACCTCGGTGGGATGGGGCCTGCGCGTGCGCCTGCCCTGGGTCGAACGCGTGGCGCTCGACGCCGCGATTCCCCTCACGCCCACGGAGACCGGCGACCCCTTCTGGGTCCACGGCAGCCTGGGCTTCGGGTTCTGATCGTGCGGCCGACCCTGCGCACCGCCCTCGCCCTGACGGTGTGGCTGCTCGCGGCCACGCCCGTCACGGCCGGCCGCGTGGTCGAGGTCGAACCCTACCGCGCCGACGGCTGGCTGTACGTCGACGTGCACACGGCCGACCTGCTCGATCCGCGCACGCGCAGCACCGTCGAGAGCGGCCTGCCCGGTCACTGCCGCCTGCGCCTGGAACTGCGCGATGCGCGCGACGAGGTCGCCGTGCGCCGCGTGGTCGAACGCGTGCTCGAGTTCGATCTGTGGGAAGGCATCGCGCGCGTGCGGCAGGGAGCGTCCGAGCGTGCCTTCCGTTCGATCGACGCCGCCGACTCGGCGTGGTCGCACTTCGCCGGTCTGCGGCTGTTGCCGTGGGAACGCGTGGACCTCGACGGCCGGTACCGTCTGCACGTGCAGGTCCGGGTGGAGCCCTTCGGTCCCGAGGAACGCGAACGCGTGTCGGAGTACGTGAGCGAGAGCGAACGCGGAGACCGGCGCGAACTCGCCTTCGATCTGGGCGGCCTGGTGGGCCGCCTCGTCGGCCGCGGCGGCACCGACGACGACGCGCCGGTGTGGACCAGTCCTCCGTTTCGTCCCGCATCGCTGCCGGAGCGTGCACCGTGAGTCTGCGCGCTCGGTTGGTCCTGCTCTTCGCCGTGCTCACGTTGCTGCCGGCGTTGCCCGCGGCGTGGGTCACCCACGATCTGTTGCAGCGCACCGTCGACATCGCGCTGCGCGACGAGATCGACCAGGCGCTCGAGGCCGGCGTGCGGCAGACACGCGCGGCGTTGCAGGTGCAGCGCGATGCACTGGGTGCACTGGGATCGCGATGGACGGCCGCCTTGGCCGAGGCCGGTGACCCCGTCGCGGTCGACCCGTCGTTCTCCGATCCGGCCGTGCGCGTGGAGGTCGTCGACGGACCGGTGCTCGTGGAGGGCCGGCTCGGCGAAGTTCCGGAGACCCGCGAACGCGGTGCTCCTCCGGTCGTGCTGCGTGAACGGGTCGACGTGGGGGGCACCCGGCTTCGCCTCACCGCACCCGTCGATCCGCAGTGGCGCGCCGACGCCCTGCGCACCAGCGAGTCGTTGCAGATGCTGCGGCTGCTGCGCGCCGAACGGTCGTCGATCGAACGCGCCTTCCTCGTACCCTTCGTAGTGATCGTCGCGATCGCGTTGGTGGTCGCCGTCGGCGCCGCGTGGTGGTTGGCACGCGGCTTCACGCGACGTGTCGAACGTCTGGTCGCCGCCACCGATCGCGTGGCCACCGGCGACTGGTCGGTGCGGACCGCGTTCGACGGCGACGACGAACTCGCACGCCTCGGCCGCGGCTTCGATTCGATGGTCGCCTCGCTCGACGCCCAGTCGCGACGGCTGGTCGATCTGGAGACCATGGCCGGCTGGCGCGAGATGGCCCGCGCGCTGGCGCACGAGGTCAAGAACCCGCTCACGCCGATCCAGTTGACGGTCGAGGAGATGCGCGAGCGCTACCCCGGCGACGACACCGAGTACCGCGCCCTGCTCGACGAGTGCAGCCGCATCGTGATCGAAGAAGTGGAATCGCTGCGTAGCGTCGTCGGCCGCTTCCGCGACTTCGCGCGGCCGGTGGAACTCGATCGTCGTGCCTTCGATCCCAACCGCCTGCTGCACGACATCGGCGCGCTGCAACGCGACCTGCGCGTGGACTTCGATCTCTCCGACGAACTTCCCGCCGTGCACGGGGACGAGGACCGCCTGCGGCAGATCCTCATGAACCTGGCGTCGAACGCGCGCGAGGCCGGGGCGACGTCGCTGCGGTTGGCGTCGGCACCGCACGCCGAGGGGGTGGCCCTGGTGTTCGAGGACGACGGCCCCGGCATTCCCGCAGCCGAGCGCGCGCAGGTGTTCGAGCCGTACCGCACGGGCAAGGCCGGCGGGCTCGGGCTGGGTCTGGCGCTGGTGAAGGGGATCGTGCTCGCCCACGACGGATCGATCGAGGTGGACGAGGGCAGGCTCGGCGGGGCACGGTTCACGGTAGTGCTGCCGTCGGGCCAGGCTTCGGCAGCGGCAATCCATGCTTCCGCGGCAGCAGTCCCCACTTCCGCGGTGGAAGTCGATGCTTCTGCACCGGACGTCCGCGCTTCCGCTGCGGAAGTCCCGACTTCCGGCGCGGAACATCCCCAGCGTGGGGACGGAACAGCCGACGACGACCCGGAGGATCCGCGATGACCACCAAGCCGCGCCTGCTCGTGGTCGACGACGAACAGAACATCCGACGCTCGCTGGGCATGATCCTCGGCGGCGCCGGCTTCGAGGTCTTCGACGCGGCCACGGGGGAGGACGCGCTGGCGTCGCTGGGCGAGCGCGCCGTCGACGCCGTGTTCCTCGACGTCATGCTGCCCGGCATCGACGGCATCGAAACGCTGCGCCGTCTGCGCGTCGATCATCCCGACCTTCCGGTGGTGATGATCAGCGGCCACGCCACGATCGAACGCGCCGTCGAGGCCACGCGACTCGGCGCCTTCGACTTCGTCGAGAAACCCTTCTCGCGCGAGCGCATCCTGACCCTCGCCCGCAACGCGTGCCGCACCGCTGACGCCGCGTCCGATGCATCGGCCGACGACATGATCGGCCGCAGCGAGGTCATGCAGCGACTGCGCGAACAGATCGACCGCGTGGCGCGGACCGACGCGCGCGTCCTGTTGCGCGGTGAGAGCGGCACGGGCAAGGAACTCGTGGCCAAGCGTCTGCACGACCGCAGCGCACGCGCCGGCAAGCCCTTCGTGAAGGTGAACTGCGCGGCGATCCCCGAGGAGCTGATCGAAGGCGAACTCTTCGGTGCCGTGAAGGGTGCCTACACGGGTGCCGACGCCGACCGCGAGGGCCGCTTCGCCGCCGCCGACGGCGGCACACTGTTGCTCGACGAGATCGGCGACATGAGTCCGCGCGCACAGGTGAAGGTGCTGCGTGTGCTGCAGGAAGGGGAGTTCGAACCCGTCGGCTCGACGACGACGCGATCGGTCGACGTCCGCGTGGTCGCCGCCACGCACCAGCACCTCGAGGACCTCGTACAGCAGGGGCGCTTTCGTGAAGACCTGTACTTCCGTCTGAACGTCATTCCGTTGCACGTTCCTGCGCTGCGCGAGCGTCCAGGCGATGTCGAGGAGCTGGTCGGACACTTCCTCCACGAGGAGTCCTCACGCTACGACGTCACCCCGCCGCGGATCACCGAGCCGGCGATGGCCCGACTCGCGCGCCACGCGTGGCCCGGCAACATCCGCGAGCTGCGCAACGTGGTCGAGCGGCTGGTCGTGCTGCACGCCGGGGGGACGATTGGTGTCGATGCACTACCCTTCGAACTGAACGAAGCCACGCCGAGCACGTCCGCGGCGGAAGTGGACACCGACTACACCGGACTTCCGCTGAAGCAGGCCAAGGAACGGTTCGAACGCGAGCTGATCGAGGCCGCGCTCGCCCGCCACGACGGAAACGTCACCCACGCGGCCCGTGATCTGGGGCTGGAGCGCACACATCTGCACAAGCGGATCCGGGCCCTCGGAATTGGCCAAGACGGCGCCTAGGGGCGCCGTTCTGTCTCTTCCAGGCCGGAATCCCGAGGTGACCCAGGCCGGAAACGCCTGGAAACGGACCCCGTTTCAGTTCGTTTCCGCTGATCCCGTGCAGGAGAATGCGTAGGGTTCTCCTCGAGAAGGCCGGCGGCCACCGCACCCCACGTTCGGGAGCCTGTGGGGCACGGAGCCGCCGGCCGCGCTCTACCCACTGCACAGAGCCTTCCACGCGACGCTCCGATCGGCTATCCTCTCAGTGTTCCCTGCGGATGGCTCCCAACCACCCGAAGCCGACCGAAGCAGTTCCGCATCTGCTGGACCCCGGTCCCCGTCGGTCGACAGACTGGCCCTGCTGGCTCCCGATGCCGCGTTCGATGAACGTCGACATCTGCAGTGGCGTGCGTCCATGCCCGCTCGCCGACCCGCGCCGCTCCGGCGGTTCCTCGCGGACCGTGGACGTCAGCGTGTGCCCGGTCGAGGCCGGCCGGCGCGACTCCCTTCGCGCCCGCCCGCGAGGGAATCCGTGACATGGCCCGACGTCAGAACCTCGACATCTCCGACGGATACACCGCAGGGCGCCTGGCCGAGCTCCGGCAGGCCCGCGGTCTGACCAAGACCGAACTCGCCGAGGCGGCGGGCGTGACGTACCGCACGGTGCACGACCTCGAGAGCGGCCGTCGTCCACGCGCGCAGGAGAAGACGCTGATCCTGCTGGCCGAAGTCCTCGGGGCGTCGTTGCAGGATCTTCTTCCACCACCCCCGACGGAGGCGGACGACGCGTCCCCCACGCCCACCGCCACGCCCTGGTATCGCCGCCGACGCACCCGGCACGCCCCCCTGGTCCTCGGTGCCATCCTCCTCGCGATCGTCTTCGGTTTCGAGACCACGAAGTCGCACCTGGTGCCGGTGTACACTCCGCTCGACACCGTGATCCGCGCCGAGGTCCCCGGCCTCGGCCTCGCCGCATGGTCCCGCGAGTACGACTCACGCATCATCTTCCTCGAACCGTCGCCGTGGACCGACGATCTCTGGCTCGCCGGTTTCGGCAGCCGCGCGGAGGACGGAAGCCGTCTCCGGGCCCTCGACCGCCGCACGGGAGAGATGCGGTGGGAAGTCTTCCCCGAGATGTCGGAGCTGCGCGCGGCCTACGGCGACTCGATCGTGGACGACGCCTACTTCAGCGTGGGCGACATGGTCGCGGCCGATCTCGACGGGGATGGGACGTCGGAAGTGGTCCTGCGCATCCACCAGGACATGTGGTTCCCCACGGCCATCGTCGTCATCGACGACCAAGGCACCGTCCTCGGTCAGTACGAGCACCCCGGCCATCTCCTGCACTTCACCGCGGGCGACGTCGACGACGACGGCCGCGACGAGATCTTCCTCACGGGATCCATGAACTGCGATGCACACGAGGGCGCGGCGGCGGTCCTGCTCGATCTCGAGGGATTGTCCGGCGGCGTTCCCTCCCACGCCGACCGCACGCCTGCCGTCATCGAGACCGACGGTGCGCCCGCGCGCCTGATCCTGCGCAACTACCCACCCGCGATCATGAACCAGTTCGACAGGGCGAAGCGCCTCGGAGCGCACTCGCCACGGATCGTTCGCGGCACGGACGGGCGCGCCTCCCTGACCTTGCGCGTCGGCTCCCATGCGAGACCCGGCACCGGCACCGACGTGTTCTTCCGCCTCACCCCCGACCTCCGCGTGGTCCGCGTGGACATCGAGGACGCCTTCCGACACACGATCCTGTCCAGCTGGCCCGACTCCCTGCAGCCGGGCCCCACCGACCCCGCGTGGCTCCGCGAATGGACCCGGACCTACATCCGCTACGAACGCGGTCGACGCGTGGACGACGCCGCGGAGAGCCGCTGACATGCCGCGCAGCGCGAACGTCGACGTCTCCGACGGCCGCGTGGCGCAACGTCTCACCCAGTTGCGCCTGCGCGAAGGCCTGACCAAGGCCGAGCTGGCCGCGTCCGCCGGGCTGACCTACCGCACCGTGCACGACCTCGAGAGTGGCCGTCGTCCTCGCGTGCAGGAGAAGACGCTGATCCTGCTGGTCGAAGCGCTCGGGGCGTCGTTGCAGGACGTGTTGCCGCCGCCCACGGATACAGAGGACGCACCGTCCGCACCCGCGCGCGCGCCCTGGTACCGGCGCCGGCACGCACCCCTCGCGGTCGGAGCCCTCCTGGTGGCGGTGTTCGTCGGCTTCGAGACGACGAAGTCGCACCTGGTGCCGAACTACATGCCCCGCGGACGCGAGATCCGCGCCGAGGTCCCCTTCCTGGGCCTGGCCGCTTGGACACGGGAGTACGATTCGCGGGTCAGCTTCTACCGACTGTCTCCATGGACCGACGACCTCTTGCTGGTGGGACTCGGCAGCGACGCCGCCGACGGCGGCCGTCTCCTCGCGCTCGACCGGAGGAGCGGTGAGATCCAGTGGGAGGTCGGCCCAGACGTGTCCCAACTGCGCGCTGCGTTCGGCGATTCGATCGTCGATGATGCCTACTTCAACGTCGCCGGCATGACCCCGGCCGACATGGACGGCGACGGCACGCCCGAACTCGCCCTGCGCATCAACCACGGCAAGTGGTTCCCGATGGCGATCACCGTCGTCGACCGGGAGGGGACGCGTCTCGGTCAGTACGAACACCCCGGGCACGTCCGCGACTTCGTGGCGGGCGATCTCGACGACGACGGGCGCGACGAACTCTTCCTGACCGGCACCGTGAACTGCGATGCGCACGAAGGGGCGACGGCGATCGTGCTGGACCTCGAGGGGCTCTCCGGCGGCGCCCCTCCCCACGACGAACGGACGCCCGGCACCATACCCACCGACGACGCGCCGACCCGTCTGATCCTCTGCAACTACCCGCCCGCGATGATGAACCAGTTCGAGACGATGCGCCTGGCCGCACACTCGCCGAAGATCGTTCGCGGTGACGACGGGCGCGTCGCCCTGACCCTGTCCGTCGGCCCTCGGCCCCACCCCGACTCGAGCTCCGACGCCTTCTTCCGCCTCACCCCCGACCTCCGCGTGGCCAGCGTCGGTATCACGGACGCATTCCACCTGACGATCCTCGCGAGCTGGCCCGACTCCCTGCAGCCGGGCCCCACCGACCCCGCGTGGCTCCGCGAGTGGACCCGGTCCTTCATCCGCTACGAGCGCGGGCGACGCGTGGACGACGTCGCAGAGAGCCGCTGACGTGCCGCGCAGCGCGAACGACGACGTCTCCGACGACCGCGCCGAGTGGGTTCCGCCACACGATCCCCCACCGGATCCGCACACCCCGACCGTCACACCGTGACGGATCGGCACACCGGTCGCGCGCGTCCGGCCGTCCGCAGCGGACTTCCCAAGTCGAATCCGTGAAACGAGTTACGGCCGCACACGGCGGACCCTCCCCGGCTGGCCCCACCCTTGATGGCTCTCCGGACAGCGCCCGGGGGACCCGTCCCCGGTTCCTCGCACCCCGCACCGGAGACGAAACCATGAAGCACCTGCTGTGGACTCTCGCCGTGATCAGTGCCGTGGCCCTGACCGGCTGCACCAACGACCTGACCGAGCCCCAGGACTCCGAGGTCTCGTCCGAGGCCCGCACCACCGCCGCGACCCGGACCGACGAGGTCCTCCGGGCCGAGGCGATGATGCAGACCGCCGACACCGTCGACGACCTGACCGGCGGCTTCGCCGTGGGCCTGGCCGACGAGACCAGCGGCCTCGACATGGAGCTCGGCGAGGGCTTCGAGATCCCCGACACCGGCGCGCGCGACCTGAGCGCCGGCGCGACCCTGGTCCGCGCCCAGCGCGCGAAGGCCGCCACGCAACGCATCCCCGCGATGGACACGCTCGCCCGCCGCGCGCCCGGCGACCTGATCGTCGAGTTCACCGAGGAGAACGCCGACGGTTCGGTCACCGTGGTCCGGATCTACGAGGGCGACACCGAGGACGTCGTGCGCGTGACCCGCAGCACGACCTGGCCCGACGGCAATCTGCTGCTCGCGGCGATCGACGACGAGATCCTGGTCGACGTCGGAGCCGACCCCGTGGACGAGTCCGACGACGTGTGGCTCTTCCTGCAGAGCACGATCTCCTTCGTCGGCGGCCAGTCGTTGAGCCGCACGATCGACCTGCAGGACCAGGGCGGTCTGCAGGACGACGCCGTGGTCGACATCGTCAGCACCTTCGAACCGCGTCCGGAGCACCCGCGCCTGGTCGACATCGTCAGCACGCTCACCGTCGACGTCGGGCTGCTCGCCGACGAGGGCGACGACCGCTTCGTGCGCGTGGAGCGCGTGACGCGCCTGTCCGGCACCGCCCACGACGGCGACAGCCCGCGCGTGGTCGAGTCGCTGGTGCCCGAGGTTCCCGTGGCCGAGGGCGAGGAGCCCTGCGGCGGCACGCTCGAGCGCGACAGCTTCTTCCGGCAGGACCGCGCGCTGAAGCGCTGGACCGACCGCGCGAGCTGGAGCTGCGACGGCGGTGGTCAGCTGAGCCGCGCGCTGGTCTACGCCGACGACACCGAGGACTCCGTCACCATCACCGAGGACGCCCAGGGCGTGGTCACGCTCGAAGCGCTCGAGCGCGACGGCACCGAGACCGACGGCTCGTACGATCCCGCCACGCGCGGCTTCGAGTTCACCACGGTGTACCCGGCCGGCAGCGATCCCGTGCAGCGCGCCGTGCAGGGCTCGACCAACGCCGACGAGACCGAGTTCACGCTCGCCGAACAGGTCACCTACCTCGACGGCTTCGTCGAGAGCAACGAGTTGTCCGGCGTCGAGTCGGCCGACGGGCGCACGCTCTCCGGCTCGCACGACGGCCGCGACGAGAGCCTGGACTTCGAGCTGTCCAGCAACGTCGACGAGACCCGCCTCGAGGGCTGGATCGAGAACGACCAGCAGCAGCGCGTGGAGTTCGCGGCCGAAGAACTGCCCGACGGCTCCCGCCTGCTCGACTTCACCGCCACCGAGCCGGGCGTGACCGTGGTCGGTCACCTCGAGGCCGGCCCCGACGGCTGCGGCACCGGCACGCTCGAGATCACCGAGGACGGCACCACCGTCACCATCGAGTTCGAGTTCTGCGACGACGACCTCGACGAGTCCGCGATCCTGGCCGCCGGTTGATTTCCACCCGATCGTAGGGCCGGGTCCGCGGTGGGCCCGGCCGCTCCATCCTTCCGGAGACGCCGCCATGAACACCCGAGTGATCGTTCCCACGCTGCTGCTGATCCTGCTCCCCGCCGCGGCCGCCGCGCAGACCGCCCCGGTCGAGCACGCCTTCACCGAGCCGACCGAGCGCCCCGGCAGCGCCCGGCCCGGGCCCTACGTCACCCTCGGACTCGGCGGCTTCGGGTTCGATCTCGACGACGAGGTCGCCGATCGCTTCGCCGACCTGGACATCGACCTCGGTGAGACCGCCAACGGCGGGAGCCTGGCCGTCGGCTGGTCGTGGTCGAACGAGTTCGCCCTGGAACTGCGCGCCGGCGGCGGCGAGGTCGAGACGGCCAATCCCGACGTCGAGTCGATCTTCGGACAGCTGGCCCTGGCCGCCCGCGCGCCACTGGCTCCGCGCGCCCGGGTCGCGCCCTACCTCGAGGCCGCGCTGGGCTTCTCGGTGCTCGGCTTCACCGGCGACGGAATCGAGGATCGCGCGCTCTCCGGCGGCCACACCGGCCTCGGCGGCGGCGTCGAGATCCACCTGCACCGGCGCTGGGCCGTGGACTTCGGCTACCAGTTCTCGCTGATCGACTTCGAGCAGGAGACGCTGTCGACGACCAGCGGGGATCGGGAGATCGAACTCGACGGGAGCGGTCGCGCCCACCGCTTCGAGGTCCGCACCGTGTTTTCCTTCTGATGTGCCTCGAAGATTGTGCACACCGCGAGCGGGGGTCCGAAGGGCCCCCGTTTTCACGCTCCGTCACCGACTTCGTCACCCCGCGGTGACACTCGATGTCCCGGTTCCGGGACGTCCAGGGGCGCCACGGCCGAGTGCACAATCTCCGAGCCACACTATTCTGATCCCCATGGACCTTCTGCGCCCGGACACCTGGCCCGCCCGCCCCCTCGTCATGGGGATCGTCAACGTCACCCCCGACAGCTTCAGCGACGGCGGGCAGCACCGTCGGTGGGACAAGGCCGTCGAGCACGCCCTGCAACTGGTCCGCGACGGGGCCGACGTGCTCGACGTCGGCGGCGAGTCCACCCGGCCCGGCTCCGATCCGGTCGGCGACGACGAGGAGCTCGACCGGGTGCTGCCGGTGATCCGCGTGCTCGCGGGCGAGACCGACACCCCGATCAGCATCGACACCCGCAAGCCGGCGGTGGCCGAGGCCGCGCTCGAGGCCGGAGCCGTGCTGGTGAACGACGTGAACGGGCTGCGCGAGCCGGGCATGATCGAGACGATCGCCGGCGCCGGAGTGGGGGCCTGCATCATGCACATGCAGGGCACGCCACGGACGATGCAGCAGGAGCCGCACTACGACGACGTGGTCGGCGAGGTGCTGGACTTCCTGCGCGATCAGGCACACCGCGCGATCGCGGCCGGGGTGGACCGCGAACGGATCTGGGTCGATCCGGGGATCGGCTTCGGCAAGACCCTCGAGCACAATCTCGCGCTGCTCGCCGCCCTCGACCGGTTCGCGGAGCTGGGCTACCCTGTGCTCGTGGGGGCCAGCCGCAAACGATTCATCGATCGGATCAGGACCGCACCCGTGGACGAGCGTCTGGGCGGAAGTCTGGCCGCGATCGCCGACATCACGCGCCTGCCGCGCGCGGTCCTTCGGGTGCACGACGTGTTCGCCACGCGGCAGTTCCTCGAAGTGCGCGCCCGGATCGCCGAGGCGCGGGGCGGGCACCTGGCGCCCGCGCTGCGGTCCGAGTCCCCCTTCGACGAGGCCGCCTCCGGAGACGACGACCCCAACGGCCGCGAGGACCGCCGTGGGTGAACTGTACGAATTCCTGCGCAGCACCTACCTGCTCGACGTCATCGACATCCTGGTCGTCGCCTTCCTGTTCTATCGTCTCTACATCGTCATCCGCGGGACCCGGGCGACCGAGATGTTCGCCGGCCTGGCGATCCTCTTCGCGTTCTCGCTGGTGGCGCAGTCACTCGGACTGCTCCTGCTCAACCAGATCATCGTGAGTCTGCAGACGGTGTGGTTGATCGCGGTGGTGATCCTCTTCCAGCCCGAGCTGCGCGGGGCACTCAGTTACCTGGGCAAGACACGCTACTTCCGCTTCTTCGTCAAACCGCAGCAACCGGCGGTGATCGACGAGCTGGTCAGTGCGGTGAACCGGCTGAACCGCGCGGGTCTCGGAGCGATCCTGGTCCTGGAGCGTCAGACGGGCCTCAAGAACCACATCGACACGGGCAAGGAGATCAACGCGGATGTCTCGGCCGAGCTGCTCGAGACGATCTTCACGCCTCCCACGCCGCTGCACGACGGCGCGGTGATCATCCGCGGCGACCGGATCCGCGCGGCGGGTTGTATCTTGCCGTTGAGTCGCAACGAGAACCTGGCCTACACGCTGGGCACACGCCACCGCGCGGCGCTCGGGATCACCGAGGAGAGCGACGCCTTCGTGATCGTGGTCAGCGAAGAGAGCCGGCAGATCAGCGTGGCCGAAGAGGGCCGACTGAAGCGCCGCTTGAAGCTGGAGCAGTTGCGGAACGAACTCGAGCGCGTGTACGGGGCGGCCACCACCGAGGGTGTGCAGGAGCCCGAGTCGAAGAAGTCCCGCACGCCGAAGCCGCGCGCGGCAGCGCGCGAGGACTGAAGCCGCGGCCGCGGATCCGGGTCAGACCGTCGCCGTCGTCCTCAGCAGGTCGTCGACGTCGGCGTCGTCGAGGCCCGGGGTGGGGTCGTCGCGCAGGATCTCGACGAAGACCTCGATGACCACCGGGTCGTAGCGCATCTCCCAGTTCTCTTCGAGCACGGCGACGGCCTCGTCGGGACTCAGCGCCGCGCGGTAGGGCGTGTCGCGGATCATGGCGACGTAGCTCTCGACCACGCTCACGATCCGCGCACCCTGGGGCACGGCGGTCCCTCGCAGACGATGCGGGTAGCCCTCACCGTTGAATCGCTCGTGGTGGTGCAGGACCACGTCGCAGGTCACGTCGGAGAATCCGGTACCACGCAGGATCTCGGCGCCGGCGATCGGGTGGCGCTGGACCAGCTTCCATTCCTCGGGCGTGAGGTTGCGCGGGCTCTTCAGCACCAGGTCGCTGATCTCGATCATGCCGACATCGCGTAGGACGGCACCGTAGAGCAGGTCGAGGCGGTGCTCGCGGTCGTAGTTCATGCGCTCGGCGACGCGGGCCACGTAGTGGACCACGAGGTCGGTGCTCGCGGTCTCGCTCGCGCCGATGCGCTTCTCGTTCAGCGTGACCAGGGTGCGCGCCACGTGCAGGGCCTGGTCCTCGAGGGCACGCACACTGCGCACGTTCTCGGCCGCCACGCCGGCCTGGTGGATCAGGGCCTGCAGGTACTCGGGGTCGAAGTTCCCGCTGCCCTTCGCCCGCCGCGCGGCCAGGGCCAGCAGACCGGAGGTGTGCTCGTTTCCGCGCAAGGGAATGATCACGTCCACACCCAGCCGGTCGAGCTGCACCACCGATGCGCCCCACTCGTCCGGATCGGCGCTCTCGGGCCGCAGGACGTGATCGAGTGCGGCCACCCGTTCGGGGGCGACCACCGGCAACGGGCCGATCTCGTCGGCGTCGATGCCGTAACAGTGTTCGGGAACGAGGCGATCGTCGCGGACGACCAGGTAGATCGCACTCGCCACTCCCATCTCGCCGATCAGCGAGATCATCAATCGCGAGATCAGACGCTCCTCGTCGTCGATCCGGTGCAGTTCGCGGCCGAGTTGCATCACGCTGCGCTGCCGACGCAACTGGGCACGCAGTTTCTTCTCCTCGGGGCCGGGCTCGCCGCGCTGACGTCGGCGACCGATGTCGAGGTCCTGGCCCACCTGCCGGGCCAACAGGTCGAGCGCGAGCTCCTCGCTGCTCACGTACTCCTCGCCCGCCTGGCTCTTGCGCACGAAGAACACGCCCTCCATGCGATCATCGACGAACACGGGAACGACCACCTGACAGTTCAAACGGGTGAGGACGTCGCTCTCGTCCTCGCCCAGGTCCGACTCGACCACGTCGATCAGATCGACGGGTCCGGCGCGGCGCTGCAGGACGTTGCAGACCTCGCCGCTGGCCGGCAGGGCCAGCGGATCGTCGTCGGGGTCGTTGGGCACGCGGGCCAGTCGGTCGCCCTCGAGGACGAACAGGTGGACGGTTTCGGCGAGGTCGGCCCCGTGGAGGAGCCCTTCCAGGACCGGTTTGACCGCACGCAGATCGCCAAGCTCCTGCAGCATGGGCTGGGCGTCGGCCAGGGTCAGGTAGGAATGCCGGCGCGTGACGCCGTCGTCGAGCGCGGGCGGGAGGCGAGCAGGGTCCTGGTCCCCGCTCGCTCCCGCGTCGCGCTGCGTCACGGGACGGTCCTCGTCCGCGGCGTCGCCGGGCGACGCACCGGAGTCGGATCCGTCCGCTTCGGCCAGCAGTTCCTCGGCGCTGAGGGTCTCCACGGCTCGCGACACCGCGTCGGCGTCCTCGACGGGCGCCACGGGTGCCGGATCCGCCTTCCACGCCTTCGAGGCGCTGGCCTGGTCCGGTTCGTCCGTCATCGACGGAGCGATGGTCAGCGTGGGCTCGTCGTCCAGCGAGGCCCGCGCGGTCTCGAGGTCGTCGGCGAAGCGGGGCGTGGTCCCGGTGAAGCGTGCGGTCAGGAACGACTGCACGACCGGCGATGCACCCACGAACCAGGGAGGATGTCCCTGCGCTTCCATGTCCCGGGCGAAGCTCCCGAGGACCTTCGCCACCGAGCCGCCCAGGCTCTCGATCGACCCGAAGTCGAAGACGACCCGGTCCTTGCCCGTGGAGCGGCAACGTTCGACGAGATCCTCGACCGCCCGCCGTTCGCGGGTGCCGAGATGACCGGCGACCTTCACCACGAAGAGGCGGGGATCGTCGGTGCGGACGCTCTCGAATGTGGCGCGCAACTGCATGGTCGGGCCCGTCCCTGGACGCGAAGCGGAACGGCCGGCGTGGTCACCGGCCGTCACCGCGGTCACGCGAATGTGTGCACGGAGCGGGGCATGGGGCTCCCGAAGGGAACCGGGACTCTCGAGCGGATCAGACGAGTTCCTTCGTCAGCCACTTGTCGAGCACCGCCTTCAGGAAACGCCATTCGCTCCCGACCTTCTTCGCGGGGATCTTGCCTTCCTTCGCCAGGCGGCAGACGGTCTTGACGTGCATCTTGAGGTAGTCGGCGGCCTCGGTGGAGGTCATCACGGGCGAGGCGCTGTCCTCGGCGCCGATGTAGATCTTGCCGTAGTCGGCACCGAACTTCGTGGTGGTCATGCTGATTCCCCTCGAGAAATCCTGGTGTGGCAACCAAAGGTGCGACCCGCAGTTCAGCAACGGGTGTGCCAACGCCACGACGCGGCACCCGCACCCGTAAATCGCAGCCGGACAGGGACTTGAGGCCCGCGCCGGTCTTCCGTCGGACGAGTGACCGCGTCGCGGTGCAGCAAGGTGCGCGAGAGGAGTTGCAACGCGCCATCGTGGACGGATCGCCGTTCCCGCGCCACCGCCGACCCGTCGCGATCCGACGCGCCATCGCGGGACAGGATCAGGCGGTCAGCTCCCGCAACAGACCCTCGATGTCCGACTTGCGGTAGGGGTCGAGCCAGCAGCGGTGCGCTCCGGTCTTCCGGGCCAGCTCGCCGGAGTACTGCGCCGACACCGAGCTGGTGAGCACGATGGTCAGGTCGGGATAGCGCCCCCGCAGGGTGTGGAAGCTCTCGCCTCCGTCCTGGCCCAGGCGCAGATCGGTCACGAGCAGGTCGACGTGTCCGCGCTCGACGTGCCGCGACGCGGTGGGCAGGTCCTCGGCGACCAGAACCTGCAGACCCAAGGCCTCGAGCGTCCGCGCGAGGTCACGCCGACGGAACTCGGACTGGTTGACGAGCAGGGCCGACTCGAAGCGGCGCGGGCGCGGCGGCTCGGAGGGCGATTCCAGCGGCGGTTCGGCGTGTGGCTCCGGCGCGGGTCCGGCCGCGGTGACCGGACGCGCATCGGGCATCGTTTCTGGCATCGGCTCGGTGGCCGATCCGGACGCCGGTTCGTGGACCACGGCCTCGGGTTCGAAGTCGACCTCTTCGGGCAAGGGTCTCCGTGGGGCCTCGGCGGGAACGAAGGAGTCGAGGTGCGGATCGGCGAGGGCACCGGGCAGATCGAGGAGGTCGCCGGGACGGAAGCGCAGCGTGAGCAGCCGCTTCACGTCGAGCACGGGGGCGACGGTCTCGCCCGTGTCGATGGCCCCGTAGGCGACACCGTTCCAGCCCGAGGGCGGATCGAGCAGCTCGTCGGTCTCGACCAGGCCGCGGGCCGCCTCGCACCCGATCCCCACGCGTTTCTCGACCGATCCGATGACCGCGATCCGGGGGCTCGGCCCGCGCGCCGGGACCACCGCCTCGACGAACTGCGCCAGATCGGCCAGCGGGACGCTGCGGCCCCGCAGTTCGACCGACTCGCCGCTCTCGTCCGCCTCGTACAAGAGCCCCCCGGCCTCGACGGTCTGCTCGACCAGCGACGCGGGAACGGCCACCGAAGTGTCCTCGAGCTCGAGCACACGGTAGTGCGGGCGATCGGGATCCACGGGAAGACTCAGGTCGAAGCGCGTGTGCGCATCGTCGCCGGGCTCGACGCGGATGATCCCCTGGACCTGTTCCAACAGGACCCGCGCGCTCCGCAGACCCGCGAGCACCGACAGGCGATCGGGATCGCCCACCATGCCCGCGTTCTGGACGCGGGGTCCGTCGTCGGCGATCTCGACCCGCGCGCGTCCGTCCTCGATCCGCAGGGCCAGACTCACGCGAAGCATCCCGGGGGCCTGGTCGTCTCCGGCGGCCTCGACCGCGGCGACCACGTCGCGGGCGAGGTGATCGAGGATGGTGGCCACGGACGGGCACAGACCGGGCGCGATCGCTGCGGAATCGCCGAAGGCCTCGACGTGCACCGACCGGCCGGACGCCTCCACGCCCTCGCGCAAACGGGCGACCGCAGCGCCGAACACGGGATCGGACGCCGGGTCGGCGATCGGCACCAGACCGTCGGCGAAGGGACCGGGTTCGAGCCCGGGCAGCAAGCCGTCGTGCCGGGTCCGCAGGCGCAGGCGAAGATCCTTCAACCGCGCCACGATCGGAGCCAGGCGGTCGTCGATCTCCTCGAGGGCCTCGGCCGTGCCCGCCGCTTCGATCTCGCTCTCGAAGCCGGCCACGAGCGCGGTCAGCGACTCGACACCGGACGGCGTTTCGGGAACGACGCGCGTGTCCTCGACCGGCTCGTCCTCGAGAGCCGCCGCGTCTGCGCCGCCGTCGATCGTCTGCGTGTTGTGACGGATCAGCGTGAGCAGCTCGTCGACCTGGCTCTGGAAGGGGCTCAGGTCGGCACCGCTCTCCTGGCCGATCTCGTCGAGGTGCAGCATCAGCGATTCCTCGAGCTCGACCACGCTCTCGAGGATCAACGCCTGCGTGGTGTTCAGAGCCTGCCGCGAGCGTTCCATGCGCTGCAGCCATTCGAGCAGCTCGTCGAGGAACTGCTGCAACACCTCGAGCTGCAGGATCCGGGCGCTGCCGGCCAGGAGGCGCGTCGCCATGACGGCACGACGCAGGTCGACCTGATGCGCCTCGCTCGGACCGTCCTGGCCCTGCGACAGCGCACGCAGACGTACGATCTGCTCGGAGATCTGGGTCGAGAACAATCCGACCTGCGACGACGAGCCGCGAGTCATCGATACCTCGCCGGTGGGCCGGCCGCGCGAAGCGGCGCGGCCGGGCTAGAGTTCGATCGCGCCGAACTCCGAGAGGTCGCGGACTTCGTGGTCCGCGGCGTCGGCGTCGACCTCACGGCCGCCGAGTTCGGCGAGTTCGTAGATCCGCTCCTCGGGGGCGGGATCCGGTGCGCTCGCGACCGGAGTCTCGAAGGCAGGGGCCGGTTGCGAGGCGGCGACCGCCGGAGCGGGAGCCGAGGGCGCCTCGATCCCGGTGAGATCACGCAGCGCCGCCAGCGGTTGCTGCAGCTGTCCCAGGACCTCGCGCAGCGCCTCGGCGTTCTGGTCGAGGACCATGGACTCCTGCACGAGGGACCGGGCCGACGACGAATCGACGGCGCTGCCCGGTCCCGCGGACTCCTGCAGCTGCGACAGTGTACTCGCCTGCTCGCTCTCGCACATCCGTAGATCGCTGGCGATCCGTTGATACTTCGTGGACAGGCTGCGCACGTCCTCGGCGGTGTCCAGCATCTCGGCCGCGGGCTCGCCCAGACGGCTGATCTGCAGGGCCATGGTGATGGCGAGCTTGTTCGATTCCTCGGCCAGCACCTCGAGCGAACGCCGCAGTTCGCCGACCCGCTCGGCGTTCTGCCGCGCGGTGGACACGGCGCCCACGACACCGCTGGCCACGGCACCACTGGAGTCGTTCGCCGCCATGCGATGGGCGGTCCGGGCCACGCGTTCGGCCTGCTCGGCCACCGACTGCACGAAGGTCCGCAGCTCCACCTCGGCGTGGCTCAGACCCGACACGGCCTGCTCCAGCCGCACGCGGTCGGGACCCTGCGCAGCGTCCGCGGTCTCGTCGGGTACCGGCGTCTGCGGGGCCGACCACGCGGCCTCGTCCTCGGCCACGGCACGGGCGCCGCGGGCGTGTTCGTTGATGGCGTCGACCAGCGCGCTCAGGTCCGGGTCGTCGTACTCGGGATCGAGATCGACGTCGGCGCCGTCGGCGCTCCTCATCGACGTCACGAGCGCCGACACGGCTTCGCGTTGGGCCGCGACCGCGAGCTGGGCGCTGCTGGCGGTCTCGGCGTCGTCGGCCCAGCGCTCGAGCACCTTCATGATGGCAGGCTCGTCGTCGAAATCCTCGAGATCGACGTCACGCGGGTCGGAGATCTTGCCCAGGCGCTTGATCGCCTGGTCGCGGGCCTTGCTACCGCGCACGACGCGATCGAGCGGCCGCGCCGAGCTCACCACCGAGATGTAGCCCAGCAGACCGAGCACGGCGACCCCGCCCAGCACCATGTACGCGTAGCGCACGGTCTCGGCGTCCTGGAGGTCGACCTTCCAGCCGAAGAGTTCGATGTAGGCGTAGATCAATCCGAATCCCGTGCCCACCACGAGCAGGAAGACGAAGAGACCGAGTCGCCAGGGCGAGGTGAGGACGATGCGCTGCGCGGCCACGGCATTCTCCCACGATTCCGGATGCGTCGACGGCACGTCCCCGGGCGGGACGTGTCGAACCGTGCCCGAAGGTGGCAAAGCCTGTGCCACGGGGGCCGCGAGTCCCCTGCGGCGGCCTCGTTCGCCGGGCCCGGTGAGCGAATACGCCGCGCGGCACGATTCCCTGGTCGGGCGGATCCCGGCCGCAGCCCCGGCGTACAAGCCCCTGGAGGGCCGATGCGGGTCGAGCGCCACGGGGACTCGGGTCCCCGGGTTGGCACGCGAAGTGCCCGAGTCCCCCTCGAACGTCGATCTGCCCGGGCCGGCATCGCACCGCGCCGGGGCGCCGGAGGAGGGGAACATGCTGCCCACCGACCGCTACTACGACTTCGAAGACACCGTGGACACCCCGGGAACGCCCGGGACGACGTCGACCAGTGAGTTCCTGCTCCGCTGCCTGCTCGGTGCGCGTGGCGAGGCCGGATTCCCCAGCAACGAGCAGGGCTTCGACGAGGACGTGAACGTCTACCTGGTCGGCCTGCTCGGCCGCTTCCTGTCGTCGGCCCACCACGAAGAGGTCCTGCGCTACTCCTACGCCTCGGACCTCGACCTGTCACGCGAGGCGCGGGCCGGTGACGAGCGTTTCCGCTACCGCGCCTACCGCACCAACGCCGACCGACTGCTGCTCGAGATCGGACTGTTCCAACGCGTGGACCGCCCGCGGCCGCACACGCCGCACCTCGAGCGCGAACCGCGCGAGTTCATCGGCCGCGGCGAGACGTATTACGGCATCGCCTCGTCGAGCCTGCGCCGACTGCGCCGCCGCAGCACCGGAACCGAAGTCGCCATGCAGAAGCTGTCCGGCCACTTCGGCGACTACGCCCGCGTTCTGGGGCGCCTGCGCACCTCGTACTTCCACCTGACCGCGCGGTTGGGCGACGGACAGTTGTTCCATCTCATGAACGATCCGCTCGAGGGCGACACGAGCGAAGTCTACGACCGCTTCCTCGACGCCTATTCGGCCTGGAAGACGGATCCGACCGAAGAGACCCTGGAAACCCTCGTCGCGCGTGCGGGCGCGGTGCGCCGCGTCGATCCGGACTTCGCGTTCGACCTGCCGGAGATCGAGGAGGACTGAGCCTCAGCGCCGTGGGGGCCCGCCGTGCTCCCGCGGTTGCCGGTTCTCGCGCAGGAACTCCAGCACCCCGCGCTGCACGTCGCCGGAGCGTTCGCCGCGGTGGAAGTCGTGACCGCCGGTGTCGAGTTCCTGCAGGACGGTGCGGTGGTGGGTGAGCCGCGCGCGCAGGAAGGTCATGCTGCGCGTGTCGATCCGCGGGTCGTCCTTGCACATGGCCCCGTGGATGGGCGTGCCGTACCACCACTTCTGCCGCCGGGCGGCGGCCATGGCGTCGAGCAGCTCGGCCTGCCAGCCGAGAGCGCGACGGACCGATTCGAAGCGGTTCAGACCCAACGACAGCAGCATGCGCTTGAACCAGCCCAGCTTCGGGAACAGGGCCGGGGCCAGCAGCACCATCGAGGTCGGACGCGGCTTCAGATCGAGCTGCAGGGCCAGGGTCGCACCGAAGCTGTAGCCCACGATCGAGACGTTCCTGCAGCAGTCACTGAGCTGCTGGTAGCGCGCCTCGACATCGTAGAGCGCGCTTTCCCAACGCATTTCTCCGGCGTTCGCATCTTCGGTCCCATGACCGGGCAACCGCATGCAATAGACGCTGAAGCCACCCGCATGGAGGAACTCGGCGAGATCGCGGAGGTCGCGAGGGCTGCCCGTGGCGCCGTGGATCAGCAGGATACCGTCGCGCGTGTCGTCGCGCGGGAGGATGAAGGCCCGGTCCTCGGGGTCGATCCCGAGCTCGTCCTCCAGATGGTCGACCTGCTGGGCATAGGCACGCAGGAGCATCTGCCGCGCTCGGGACTTCGCCTGGCCCGATTCGATGAGCTGCTGCAGTTCCCAGATGTTCTTGGACAACGTCTGGGCGACGGGTGCTTCCACAGTGACCTCGCAACGCCGCCGGACGGATCTCGTGGGGTGGACCACGGCGTGGCGGCGCGCCCCGGCCCGAACGCAGAACCTAGCACAGGATCGGCGCTTCGGCTGCCCCGGGACCCTCCGATGCGGCGGGGACGCCGCGCACGGCCGGCCGTGGACGCCACGCGCGGCCGGCCGTGATCCGCCCCGGACTTGCTGGAACCTCCCCTCGCGCGCGATGTTGACCCGACGGGCCCACGTTCCCCCGGAGGTCTTCCCGTGCGCCGTCCACACCGCTTCCCCACCCCGATCCCGGTCGCGCTCCTGCTCGCGCTCGCCCTCGGCGGCTGCGAGGAGAGCAACGACACCCAGGAGATCGAGCTGCCCCCCCTCGCGGTCAACTCGACGGTCCCGGACGAGTTCGTGACCTTCGCCACGGGAACGCAGGACCTCACCGTGATCTTCGAGCGGGGAGCGGCGCCCAGCTCGCTCGAGTCGCGGTTGTTCCCGCTGCCCGCCTCGGCCGGCGACTTCGCGCCGAACGACCCGTCGAGCCGCCGCTCGTGGACGTGGTCCGACGTCGAACTCGACCCGGTCGCCGGGGGCTACCACCTGCTGGTCGATGGCCTGGAGATGGCCATCCCCCATTCGGTGTCGTTCGGCGTCGACCCCGACCGGATCTTCG
>DATFKK010000174.1 GCA_035268685.1 Candidatus Krumholzibacteriia bacterium
CGAGGCGACGGTCCTCGAGTAGACCTCGCGTGGGGCGGTCGTCTGCTCGCCGCCCGGCTGCAACGACCAGGCGACCCAGACCAGGAGCAAGACCACCGCGGCGGTGGCCAGCGCACGCCACGCACCACCCGGGGCCGATCGGCCGGCCGATCGGCTCCGCCGCCGCGGCAGGGGATGGATGGTCGCCTGCTGGTGCACCCCGTAGAAGACCTCGGCATCCTGCTGGATCCTCGTCCGGAGGTGCTCGGGCATGGGCTCGTCGCGGCCGTCGAGCGCGAGGTCGAGCGAGGCGGCCACGAACTCGAAACGGTCGTCGTCCAGCGCGGGGTCGAGGGCGAGCAGGGCCTCGAGTTCGATGCTCTCCTCGCGGTCGAGCGTTCCCAGGGCGCGGTTGATCAACAGTTCCTCGGCGCGTTCGCGAGGGTCATAGGCGGATGCCTGGTTCATCGCTCCACCTCCCCGCGGAGCGGACCTGCACCGGGTCCTTCGGGCCGGGGGTCGGCCGCGTCGACGTCCAGCGCCTCGCGCAGCGCGATCAGGCCGCGTCGGATGTGGGATTTGACGGTGCCGAGCGGGATGCCCGTGCTCTCGGAGATCTCACCGTGCGGGATCCCCTTGAGCACCGAAAGTTCCACCAGCCGGCGTTGCTCGGGACGCAGCTGGTCCAGCGCGTCCGTCGCCAGCCGCGCCTCGGCGTCGCGCTCCATGCGGTTGTGCGAATCGTCACCGATCTCGGGTGCGTTCTCGTGTTCGATGCTGTCGAACTCGGGTTGCCGCTGGTGACGGCGGAGCCGGTCGATCAGCCGACGCCGGGCGATCATGACCACGAAGGTCTTCTCGGACGATCGTTCGGAGTCGAAGCGGTGCGCGCTCTTCCAGAGATCGATGAAGATCTCCTGGACCGCGTCTTCGGCGTCGGTCTCGTTCGGCGACATGCGGCGGGCGATCGACCACACGAGACCGCCGTAGCGGTCCATGCAGGCATTCACCGCGCGAGCGTCGCCCTGAGCGACCGCCAGGAGCAGAGATTCGCTCACGTCGGCCCTTCGTTGGGTTCCGGTTCGCTCGGCGAACGCGCGGGGGAGCGCCGCCGAGCGGTGCCGCGGCAGGAAGTCGCCGCGGGCCATCGTTTCGGCCGTCATGTTAGTCGCGACGCGGGGTGGTGTCGACGTCGGGCGCGGGTCGGCCCCCCCCGCGGCGCCGATGCCGGGCGCGCGAGTGATGATTCATGTCCGCGGACCTCGGTCCGCCAGGGGTTGGAAGAACAGGAGGTCGTACCCCGTCGGGCCGTCCCTGCTGCCCTTTTCGCGACGTACGGAGTTCCAGATGCACGGGAACTCCACCGGAGGGACCCGCTTCCCACGCACCCGGACTTGCTGCTAAGATGCAGAGGTACCTGGCTCCGGTTTCGCCGCCGGATCCTCAACGCTCGCCATCTGCTCCATCGGCTCGTCCATCCGTCGGTTCGGGTGTATCTCTCGCCGAGATCCGGTGGCCCCTCCACCGGACCGGGACGCTGGGGCAGGGCTTCGGGCATCGCCGCCGGATCGCCCGGATTGTCGCCGCGGATCGCGCCACGCGGCCTGAATTCGACCGGTCCGATGCCGGGAGAACACATGACCGCTCGCCTCGCCGCTCCTCGGCGGTCGTGCATCGGTGTCCTCGTCGCGCTGACCTCGGTGTTGGCGTCGACAGTGCCGGCGCACGCCGTGACCGCGCCCTCCTTCGTCCGGACCACCGGCCTGGCTGGTGTCGACGTTCCCTCGTCCTCGACTGGCCTCTACGGCCCCGGCGTGGCCGTCTTCGACTTCGAGAACGACGGGGACCTCGACCTGTTCGTTCCCAACGACCGATCGGGCCACCAGCTGTACCTGAACCAGGGCGACGGGACCTTCGTAGACATCGCGCCGTCGCTGGGCCTGGACTTCACCACCGAGCTCCCGCCCTTCGACGATCGGATCCATCCCTTCGAGTCCGATCCGACGGCGATGATGCCGAGCTTCGTCGACACCGACAACGACGGCGATCTCGACTTCTTCCTGACCTGCTGGAACAGCTACAACCGGTTCTTCGAGAACGTCGACGGAGTCTACGTGGATCGCACGCACGAGAGCGGTCTCGACGTGGTGGGCCACTCGGCGACGGCGGCGTGGGCCGACTACGATCGCGACGGACTGCTGGATGTGTACATCGCCGACTGGGGTGGTCGCGATCACCTGTTCCACAACCAGGGTGGCAACGTCTGGTCGGACCGTTCCGAGCGGATCGGGATCTACGACGACCTGAACGGACAGGACCGTGCTGCCTGGTCGGCGATCTGGTTCGACCACAACGGTGACGGCTGGCTCGACCTGTACGTGGGCAACGATTACGGACAGCCGAACCAGCTGTACATGAACGAAACCGGTCAGCGCTTCCGTGATCGCGCGACCACGCTCTTCCCGGAGTTGCAGGATCCCACACGGACGATCTTCCAGAACAACGCCACCATGGGGCAGACCCTGGGCGACTTCGATCGTGACGGCGACTACGACATGTTCGTGGCCAACAGTCTCGTGAACGACCTCTACGAGCGGCGGGGGAACGAGTACCACGACCTCATGGAGGATTCCGACACCCCGCGCGACCTGAAGAACGTGCTCAAGAACAACGACATCGGTTGGGACTGCGAGTTCGTCGACGTCGACAACGACGGCTGGCTCGACCTGTTCCTGGTCAACGGCTACATCTTCCTGTGCCTCTACGACGACCCGCTGAACCCCGACTGCGGCAGCGAGGGGCAGCCGCAACAGCCCAACCTGCTGTGGATGAACGACGGCGCCGGCGGTTTCGCAGAGCTCACGCAGGAAGCCGGACTGACCGATCTCGGGTGGGGTAAGGCTGGAGTGTGGGCCGACTTCGACCAGGACGGTCGGCTCGACGTCTTCGTCACCGACAGCGGCAGCGAGGACAGTCCCGCCGATCATGGTCTCTGGCGCAACATCACCCAGGACGTCGGCAACCATCTCAGGGTGCGCCTGACCGGTACCGTGAGCAATCGCGACGCGATCGGTGCCCGGATCCACGTGCGCATGGGCGACGTGGTGCTCATGCGCGACCGCTGGTCGTCGACCGGCTATCTGAGTCAGGACGGTCCGGAGGTCCACTTCGGTCTGGGCGACGCGACCGTCGTCGACGAGCTGACGATCACGTGGCCTCGTGGTCAGGTCGACGTGTTCGAGAACGTACCGGTGAACCAGACCCTGTACATCGAGGAGGGGTCGGGCGGAACGGCGGTGTCGAACCTGCCGTCGCCGATCCTGTCGGGCCGTGCCGAGGAGACCGGGCTCCGTCTGCGCTGGAGCGTGGAGACCGACTTCGATCGCTTCCTGATCACGCGGTCGTCGCCCGGTACCGTCGCCGGGACCATCGCCACCATGAGTGCCGAGACCGGCCGGACCGTCTACGAGTTCGTCGATGCCGCGGTCGAGCCGGGGCGGACCTACCACTACCGCGTGCTGGGCGAGACCGACGGCCAGCGGGTGGAGAGTGCGTCGATCACCCTGGAAGCCGCCCCCGGCGCGGATCGGTTGCAGGTGGCCGGGGCTGCTCCCAATCCCTTCAACCCACGAACCACCCTGCGTTACCGCATTCCTGCCGACGCCGCCGCGGTGCGCCTACGCCTGGTGGATGCCGCCGGACGTGTGGTCCGCAGCTTCGAATCCGGTCCTCGCGGCACGTGGCAGTCGCTGACCTGGGACGGCTCCGACACGCAGGGTCGAAACGTGGCCAGTGGGACCTATCGCTTCGTCGTCGAGGCCGACGGCCGCGTGCAGTCGACCCCCCTCACGTTGGTCCGCTGATCCGGGGAGCACTTCATGACATTCGAACTGCGTCGCGCGGTGATGCTGTCGGCCGGGTTGCTCGTCATGGGTCCGGTGGGTTGCTCGGACGACGACTCAC
>DATFKK010000175.1 GCA_035268685.1 Candidatus Krumholzibacteriia bacterium
GGGAGAAGCCGGTCAGCGTCGACAGGGCGAGGGCGGGCCCGTAGACCAGGACCCCGGCCCGCAGCACCACCTGCAACTGGAACAGCACGCTGGCGAGCACACGGACCCGCCGGTCGAAGCGCTCCTCGAGGAACTCGTAGGCCGTGGTCAGCGCGCGCCCGCGCAGGGCCGGGACGAAGACGGTGACGACCACGAGGATCGCCAGCAGGTCGCCCAGCTGCAGCTGCAACCACAACAGTCCGAACGAGATCGCCTCGCCGGGTCCTCCCAGCAACGAGGTCGCGCTGAACGCGGTCGCCAGGATCGACACCCCGACCAGGGGCCAGGGCAGCCGCCGACCGCCGAGGAAGAAGTCGGTCTGGTCGGACTGGCGTCTCTGGGCCCACCAGCCGAGGCCCAGGACCACGGCCACGTAGCCCAGGAGGACGGTGGCATCGGCGGGATGCAGACTCTGCACGTTGCGTCTTTCTTCCCGGCGCGAATGGGTCTAGTGTGACGGACCCCGCAATCGCGGCGCCCCCGGGTCTCGCCGCAGCACGACGATGAATGAGGAGGAAACATGACCGTCCGCGTGGGGATCATGGGATTCGGTCGGATCGGCCGCAACATCTTCCGGATCCTGCACTCCCGTGAAGACATCGAAGTCGTCGCCATCTGCGACATCGCCGACCCCAAGGGTCTGGAATACCTCCTGAAGTTCGACACCGTCCACGGCCGGTTCCGCGAGCCGGTGCGGGTGGAGGGCCAGGCCATGTACGCCAAGGGCCGGCAGATCAAGATGATCACCGCTCGTGAGCCCGGCGAGGTCGACTGGTCCTCGCTCGGCGTCGACGTGGTCGTCGAGTCCACCGGCAAGTACCGCACCCGCGAGATGCTCCAGCGGCACCTCGACAAGGGTGCCCGGCACGTGATCCTGACCGTGCCTCCGCAGAAGGGTGAGCAACTCGACGCCCTGGTCGTCTCGGGCGTCAACGACCATGTGATCAAGTCCGGGGTGCGGATGATCAGCGCCGCCTCGTGCACCATCAACGCCCTGGCGCCGGTCATGCAGATCCTCGACGGCAACTTCGGGATCGACCACGCCTTCGTCACCAGCGTCCACGCCTACACCAACGACCAGCGTCTGGCCGACGTGCCGGGCAAGGACCTGCGTCGGAGTCGGGCCGCGGCCGAGAACATCATTCCCACCGACACCTACTCGCCCGTGGCGATCGGGTCGATCGTGCCCGCGCTCGAGAGCAAGCTCACGGGGATCGCCCTCAACGTCCCCGTGCCCGACGGCAGCTGCCTGGACCTCACCTGCCGCATGGAGCGATCGGTCACCCGTGAAGAGGTGAACGAGGTGTTGCGCAGCGCGGCGCTGACCCGCTACCAGTCGATCCTCGAGTACAGCGAGGACCCCCTGGTGAGCAGCGACGTGATCGGCAACTCGCACTCGGGGATCATCGACGGCCTGGCCACCATGGTCATGGACGGCGACCTCGTGAAGAACATCATCTGGTACGACAACGGATGGGGCTACGCGACGCGCGTGGTCGAGCTCATGATCCGCCTGCGCGACCTGACCGAAGCGCACACCACGGCCAATTAGCGGGGGAGGTCCGAAACAATGCTGAACGTCGGAATCAACGGCTTCGGCCGCATCGGCCGGAGTGTCTACCGAATCCTGAGCCAGCGCGACGACATGAACGTCGTCGTGATCAACGACATCGCCCCCAACGAGAGCCTGGCCTACCTGTTCAAGTACGACACGGTCATGGGCACCTACCCGGGCGACGTGCACATCGAGGGTGACGAACTGCACGCTGGCCACCAGAAGACCCAGATGACCGAGATCCGCGACCCGGCCGAGCTGCCGTGGAAGGAGAAGGGTGTCGACGTGGTCGTCGAGTCCACCGGGATCTTCCGCGACCGCGCCGGGATCGAGAAGCACCTGCGGGCGGGCGCGGGCAAGGTCGTCCTGACCGTGCCGGCCAAGGACGAGATCGACGCGACGGTGGTCCTGGGCGTCAACGACGACGACCTGAAAGCCGAGCACCGGATCATCAGCAACGCCTCGTGCACCACCAACTGCCTCGCTCCGGTCGCGAAGGTGCTCCAGGACAACTGGGGAATCGTCAAGGGCATGATGACCACGGTCCACGCCTACACGAACGACCAGCGTCTGGCCGACGTGCCGCACAAGGATCTGCGGAGGAGTCGTGCCGCCGCCGAGAACATCATTCCGACCACCACCGGTGCGGCCAAGGCGGTGGGCAAGGTCCTGCCCGCCCTGCAGGGCAAGCTCGACGGCATGGCCATGCGCGTGCCGGTGCCCGACGGTTCGGTGGTGGACCTCATCGTCGTCCTCGAGAAGAATCCGACCGTGGACGCGATCAACGACGCCATGCGGGCGGCGGCCGAGGGCCCGATGGCAGCGATCCTGCAATACAACACGGAAGCCGTGGTCAGCAGCGACATCATCGGCAACAGCCACTCGAGCATCTTCGACGCCATGAGCACCCAGGTGAGCGGGCACAACATGGCGCGGGTGCTGAGCTGGTACGACAACGAGTGGGGCTACAGCACCCGGGTCGTCGACCTGGTGGCACGCCTCGCGCAGTTCTGATCCACCGTCCCGTGTCCGGGACCGACCGAACCCCCGCAGGAGGCGAGCGTGAAGGTCTCGTGTCTGAAGGTCGCCGACATCGAACTGCCCCGTGAGTTGAGCGGGCTGTACGATCTGGCCTACAACTTCTGGTGGTCGTGGAGTCACCGCGCCCGGCGTCTGTTCAACACCATCGATCCGGTGGGGTGGTCGGAGTACCACAATCCGGTACAGATGCTGATCAACGTGGACGCGGTGCAGTGGGAGAACCTCCTGCAGAGCGACACCTTCATGGCCAGTTACTACTCGGTGATCAAGGAGTTCGAGGAGTACGTCGATCCCGAAGCCGACACGTGGTACCGCCGTCACTACGGCGGGCCCACGGGTGGGCCGATCGCGTACTTCTCGAGCGAATACGGTCTGCACGAGTGCTTCAACATCTACTCCGGCGGACTCGGGGTGCTCAGCGGTGACCACTGCAAGAGCGCCAGCGATCTCGGCCTGCCGTTCGTGGCGGTGGGGTTGCTGTACCGGCGGGGCTACTTCCGCCAGGCGGTCGACGCCGACGGCCGGCAGCAGCACATGTACCCGAAGTACGACTTCAGCCGGTTGCCGGTCCGCCCGGTGGCCGGCGCGACCCAACGTCCGGTGATCATCGACGTCGACATGCCCGGGCGCCGGGTCTTCGCCAAGGTCTGGGTGGCGCAGGTGGGCCGGATCCCGCTGCTGCTGCTCGACACCGACATCCCGCAGAACGACCCGGCCGATCGGCCGATCAGCGGGCTGTTGTACGTGCGCGGCCGCGAGATGCGTCTGGCCCAGGAGATCCTCCTGGGCGTGGGCGGCGCGCGGGCCCTGCGCGAACTCGAACTCGTGCCGTCGGTGTGGCACCTCAACGAGGGTCACAGCGCATTTCTGCAGCTCGAGCGCATGGTCCGGATGTCGGAGGCCGACAAGGGACCGAAGCCCGAGCACCTCGAGGAGATCCGGGCCACGTCCGTGTTCACGACCCACACCCCGGTGCCCGCGGGCAACGAGCAGTTCGATCCGAACCTCGTGCGCAAGTACCTGCGCGGGTGGGTCGATCGCCACGGCCTCGATCTGGACAAGGTCATCGCCATGGGCAAGGCCGAGCCCGAGGGGTCGCACCAGACGGCCTTCAATCTCACGGCGATGGCGATCCGGACCGCCGACCGGACCAACGGCGTGAGCAAGCTGCACGGACACGTGAGCAGTGAGATGTGGCGGCATCTCTATCCGGGGATCCCCGACGACGCCGATCCGGTCGCGTCGATCACCAACGGCATCCACACGCAGACCTGGCTCGGCAGCGAGATGCTCGAGGTCTTCAATCGTCATCTGGGTCTGAACTGGATGGAGCGGGTGGACCTGGACGCCGATCTCGCCGTGGTGCGGGACATCGACGACGAGGAGATCTGGCAGGCGCATCAGACGCAGAAGGAACGTTTGGCCCGTTTCGTCCGCGTGCGCATGCGCGAGCAGTTCGCGCGGCACGGCTGCTCGAGCGACGAGCTGCGCGAGATCAGCGAGCAGTTCCGTCCCGATCGCCTCACCATCGGTTTCGCCCGGCGCTTCGCCACCTACAAGCGGGCCGATCTGCTCTTCCGTGACCTGCATCGGGTGCGGGCCCTGGTCGCCGACCGGGACCGACCCGTGCAGATCGTGATCGCGGGCAAGGCGCATCCGGCGGATCACCCCGGCCAGGAACTGATCCAGCACATCTACCAGCTCAGTCAGAGCAGTTCGCTGCGGGGAAGGATTTTCTTCCTCGAGGACTACGACATGCGCGTGGGTCGCGTGCTGGTGCAGGGGGTCGACGTGTGGCTGAACACGCCGCGCCGGCCGATGGAGGCGAGCGGCACCAGTGGCCAGAAGGCGGCCGCGAACGGTTCGCTGAACCTGAGCATTCTCGACGGCTGGTGGCCGGAGGCCTACGACGGCGAGAACGGATTCGCGATCGGAGAGCCCCGGGACTACGACGACCCCGAGATCCACGACCGTGAGGACGCCCTCGCGCTCTACGAGGTCCTCGAGCAGAACGTCGTCCCGACCTACTACGATCGTGACGAGAACGACGTTCCGCGGCGGTGGGTCGAGATGATGAAGAACGCCATCGCCTACTGTCTGCCGCACTTCTCGACCGGACGCATGGTGCGCGACTACGCGTTGAAGACCTACCGGCCGGTGATCGAGTCGAGCGAGCAGCGTCAGTCGACGGTCTGATCCGCCGCTCGTCCCAGCGGATGCAATGACACGACGCCCGGCGGAACCCCGTCGGGCGTCGTCGCGTCGGGCCCGGGTGTCGACCCTGCGGAGGCCGGGCGCGGATTTCCGGTGTAACCCGACTTCGATGCCCTGCGTTCCACTCCCAGCGGTCGACGTCACCCGCCGGTGTCCACGAGACCTCGGGACAGCGAGAGCCCGAACGAGCAGAGGAGAGAACGGTCGTGCGCATTCCCCGCCCCAACGTTCGCAGACGATTCGTCCTGGCCATCGCCGGTGTCCTGATCCTGACGGCCGCGGGTGCCTGGTATCTGATGGCCGACGCGCCAGCCTCGACGGCGGTCGCGCACGCGGCCGATCGAGCCGTCGACGACGACGACGTCGTCGAGCGCGTTCCCGTGGAGTTGGCCGAGGTCGTGGTCACCGATCTGCCCGACGTGTTCCGGGCCACCGGCACGCTCGAGGCCGACCGCAGCGTCGAGTTGACCACGAAGCTCGCCGGTCAGGTCACGCACCTGCACGTCGAGGAGGGGGACCGGGTCGAGCGCGGCCAGGTGCTGCTCGAGCTGGATCACCGGGAGCAGGAGCTGCGGGTCGAAGAAGCGCGGGTCCGGGCCGAGACCGCGCGCCTGGAGTACGAACGCATCCGCGGCATGGCCGAGCGTGGACTCGAGACCGACCGGCGGCTCGAGGAAGCCGAGCAGGCCTTCGAGGTGACGCGGGCGCAGTACGAGCTCACCCGGGTACGACTCGACGACCACTTCGTGCGGGCGCCGTTCTCGGGGCGGCTGACGGTCCGCCACGTGGAGCTGGGCTCGACGATACAGGCCGGCGCCCCCCTGTTCGGGATCGCCGACACCGATCCGATGAAGGTCGAGCTCTTCCTCCCCGAGCGGGTCGTGAGCCGGTTGGCCGAGGGTCAGCGCGTCACGGTGCGTCCCGACGTCGCACCCGATCGGGACCTGGCCGGCACGGTCGAGCGGATCGCACCGGTCGTGGATGCTGCGACGTCGACGGTGAAGGTCACCCTTCACGTTGCCGATCCGGGCGAGTCCGTGCGCAGTGGCAGTTTCGTCCGCTGCCGCGTCACCACCGACGTCCGCAACGGCGTCGTCGCGGTTCCCAAGAAGGCGCTCGTGGCCGAGGCCGGTGCCACCTACCTGTTCGTGGCCGATGCCGATTCCGTCCGCCGCGTCGTGATCGAGACCGGCTACCACGACGACGAGCACATCGAGGTGCGCGAAGGCGTGGTCGCGGGCGATCGTGTGGTCGTGGTCGGCCAGGGTGGCTTGCGCCAGGGCAGCCGGATCGAGGTCCTGCCCGGACCCGATGCGGCCCAGCGCGAGGACCGGGACGCGACCGCCGAGCTCGCGCGCCGCTAGCCGCAATCCCAGTCCAACCGGGGGTGACCGGCCGGGTCACCCCGTCTCCACTGCCGCCGGAGGGATTCCCATGCGGTCCGTGATCGAGTACGCCGTTCGCCACCGGGTGACCGTCCTCATGGTCTGCGTCGCCGCCGTCCTCTTCGGAGTCGTCTCGCTCCAGCGCATGCCGGTGCAGCTGCTGCCCGACGTGAGTTACCCGACGCTCACGGTGCAGACCGCCCTCGACGACGCCGCGCCGAGCGAGGTCGAGAACCTGGTCACGCGACCGCTCGAGGAAGCGGTGGGCGTGGTTCCGGGTCTGCATCGGCTGAGTTCGGTGAGCCGGGCGGGGCACAGTGAGATCGTGCTCGAGTTCGGATGGGGCACCGACATGGACTTCGCTGCACTCGACGTGCGCGAGAAGATGGACCTGGTCGACCTGCCGGAGGACGCCGACACCCCGGTGCTGCTGCGCTTCGATCCCGCGCTCGATCCGGTCGTACGGCTGGGACTGCACGGGGGCGACAACCTGATCGCACTGCGGCACGTGGCCGAGAGCATGGTGAAGAAGGACCTGGAATCCGTGGCAGGAGTCGCGGCGGCGAAGGTCCTCGGAGGTCTGCAGGAGGAGATCCACGTCGAGCTCGACGAACAGCGCCTGGCGCAGCTGGGTGTCGACGTGTCCGACGTGGTCCGGATCGTCGGTGCCGAGAACGTGAACGCCGCTGGAGGACGGCTGCGCGATCGCGATTCCCAGTTCCTCGTGCGCACCCTGAACGAGTACACCGGCCCGGAGGACGTCGCGGCCACCGTCGTACTGCGCGAGGACGGACGCGTCGTGCGTCTGGGCGACGTGGCCCGTGTGGAGCGGGCCTGGAAGGAACGCGAGATCGTCAGCCGCATGGACGGCCGACCGGCCGTGGAGGTGGCGATCCACAAGGAGGGTGACACGAATCTCGTCGAGGTCGCCGAGCGCGTGCGCGCGGCTGCAGCTCGCCTCGAGGGCGACCTGCCCGACGGGATGGAACTCGACGTGCTCGGCGACCAGAGCACCTTCGTGCAGGCGGCCGTGCGCCAGGTCCAGAGCAACGCCATGCTGGGCGGAGTGCTGGCCGTGCTGGTGCTCCTGGTCTTCCTGCAGGACCTGCGCAGCACGGCGATCATCGCCGTGTCCATTCCCACGTCGATCGTCGCGACGTTCCTCCTGCTGCACCGTCAGGGAGTGACCCTGAACGTCATGAGCCTCGGTGGGCTGGCGTTGGGCGTGGGCATGCTGGTCGACAACTCGATCGTCGTGCTCGAGAGCATCGTCCGGCACCGACGCCGCGGAGGGGACCGGGCCGAGGCAGTGGTCGCGGGCACGCACGAGGTCGCCCAGGCGGTGACGGCGTCGACGCTGACCACGATCGCGGTCTTCCTGCCGATCTTCTTCGTCGAGGGAATCGCGCGGCAGATCTTCGAGGACCAGGCCCTCACGGTGACCTTCGCGCTGCTCGTGAGCCTGGCGGTCGCGTTGACGCTCACGCCGATGCTGGCCGCGCTCGGGGGCCGGGCGAAGGAGGCGGCAGGAGCGGCCGCGCCGTCGCCGGCGGTCGGAGCCATGCCGGCTCGCCCGGAGACCGGAACGGCACCGGGCCGTGCGCGCCGTGTGTACACCCATCTGCTCGACGGGGCGCTGCGGCATCGTCTCGCGATCCTCGTGGCTGCGGTGGCCCTCTTCGGCGGGTCGCTCTTCGGCCTGCGGTCGCTCGGTGCCGACCTGATCCCGGCCTTCGCCCAGGGCGAGCTGCGATTCGCCCTCGAGTTGCCCGAGGGCACTCCGATCGAGCACACCGACAGGGTGGTCGCTCGCATCGAGTCCGCGGTCGCCGGTGTCGACGGCGTGGCACGTGTGTTCAGCAACGTGGGGCTCGACGCCGGGGCCAACGGGAGCGCGCGGGATCGGCGCGAGAACCACGCCGAGCTCGACGTGCATCTCGACGGCGCGGTCGGCCGAGACGGCGAGGCCGCCGTGGCGGCCGCCATCCGCCGTCGCCTCGAGGACTTCGAAGCGGTGCGGGCCACCCTGCAACGCCCCACTTCCTTCAGTCTGCGGGCGCCGGTGGCGGTGGAGATCTACGGCTACGATCTCGCCGAGTTGGCGCGCGCCTCGGATCTCGTGACCGAGGCCCTGCAGGGTGTCGAGGGACTGCGTGACGTCGAGAGCAGTCTGCAGGCCGGCACCCCGGAGGTGCGCGTGGAGTTCGAGCGCGACAAGTTGCGCGCCGCCGGGCTGGAACTGCGGGCCGTGACCGAGGGGCTCCGCGCGAAGATCCTCGGCCGGGTCGCGACCGACTACAAGGAACGCGATCGGCAGATCGACGTGCTGGTCCGCAGCGCGGGCGCGCGGCGGCTGGGCCTGGACGAGCTGAACACGCTGGTCGTGGGCCACGTCGACGGACGCGCGGTGCCCCTGGGTTCGGTCGCCGAGATCCACATGGACCGGGGTCCGGCCGAGATCGAGCGGATCTCGCAGACGCGGTCGGTCACCGTGAGCGGCGATCTCGTCGGCCGTGACCTGGCGTCGGTGGGCGCCGAACTCGAACAGGTGCTGGCGACGCTTCCGGTGGATGCGGGCATCACGCTCGAGGTGGCCGGGCAGAACGACGAAATGCAATCGAGCCTGCGATCGCTGGAGTTCGCGATCGCTCTGGCCGTGTTCCTGGTCTACCTGGTCATGGCCTCGCAGTTCGAGAGTCTGCTCGATCCGCTGCTGATCCTGTTCACCGTGCCGCTCGCGCTGATCGGGGTGACGGCGGCGTTGACGCTGACCGCGACCTCGGTGTCGGTGGTGGTGATGATCGGCGGCGTGATGCTGGCGGGGATCGTCGTGAACAACGGCATCGTGCTGGTCGACCTGATCGGACAGCTGCGTCGGCGGGGTCTGGCCGTGCGGGAAGCCGTACTCGAAGCCGGGGCCACGCGCCTGCGTCCCATCCTGATGACCACGACGACCACGGTGCTCGGTCTGGTTCCCCTGGCCCTGGGCCGGGGCGAGGGTGCCGAGCTCGGTGCGCCGTTGGCCGTGACGGTGATCGGGGGACTCCTGGTGTCCACACTCCTCACCTTGCTGGTGATCCCGGTCCTCTACGGCTCGGTCCACGGCCTGCGGACGGAGAGGAGCTAGGACATGTGGCTCACCCGACTCGCCGTCGACCGCCCGATCACCGTGACCATGGGGTTGATCTCGTTGATCGTGCTCGGCGCCGTGAGCACGAGCAAGCTGCCGCTGAGTTTCCTGCCACAGGCCGATCTGCCCTTCATCGGCGTTCAGGTGCCCTACGAGAACGGCATTCCGTCGCAGGTCGAGCGCGAGATCGCGCGTCCGATCGAAGAGGTGCTGGCGACGCTCGGTGGCGTGCAGGAGATCAGCAGCCAGAGCGACGAATACGGGACCTTCGTCGGCGTCGAGTTCGAGTGGGGACGGGAGATCGACGTCCTGCGGCTCGAGGTGAAGGAGAAGATCGATCAGATCCGCCCCGAGTTGCCCGGCGACGTCCGCGACATCCACCTGATGACGTGGAACACCACCGACATCCCGGTCGTCCAGGGCCGGATCAGCGCCCGCGATCGGGACCTCAGCGAGAGCTACCACCTGATCGAGCAACGCGTGATCGCGCGATTGCAGCGTGTTCCCGGAGTGGGACGCGTCACGGTGAACGGCGTCGAGCCGCCCGACGTGACCGTCTACCTCGACCTGGAACGGATGAAGGAGCACCGGATCGACGGCCGCGAGGTCTTCGCGCTGCTCCGGGACGCCGACGTCGATCTCACCGTCGGTCACGTCGAACGCGACGGCCTGCGCTATCCGGTGCGGGCCGGGGCAGGGGTCGAGCGCTGGGAGGAACTGAACGAACTCCCGTTGAACGAACGGGGTCTGAAGCTGGGCGACGTGGCCGAAGTCCACTACGGGACGCCCGTCCTGCCCTACGGTCGCTTCATCAACCTGGAGCCGGCGGTGGCCTTCGACGTGCAGAAGTCGAGCGGGGCGAACACCGTCGACGTGGTGGAGGGCGTGCGCGAGGAACTCGAGCGCATCAACGTCGACCCGACACTCGAGGGCATCGACGTGGTCATGTTCTTCGACCAGGCGGCTCAGATCACGCACGGCCTGGACGGATTGCTGACGTCGGGACTGGTGGGCGCGGTACTGGCGGTGGCGGTGCTCTACTTCTTCCTGCGCAACCTGGCGACCACCCTGATCACGGCCCTGGCGATCCCGATCTCCATCGTGGGGACCTGTACCTACCTGTTCTTCGCCGGCCACAGTCTGAACGTGCTGTCGATGATGGGTCTCATGCTCGGCGTGGGCATGCTGATCGACAACGCGGTGGTCGTGCTCGAATCGATCGTGCGTCGCATGCAGATGGGCGAGGATTCGCGGACGGCCACCCTGCGCGGGACCCGCGAGGTCGGTCGGGCGGTCGTGTCGGCCACGTTGACCTCGGTCGTCGTGTTCGCGCCCATCGTCCTCGGCGGCGGCAGCGAACTGGTGACGTGGCTGAAGGAGGTCGGGATCACCATCTCTGTCACGCTGGTGATCTCGCTGGTGGTGAGTCTGACCGTGATCCCGGTGCTCACGGCGCACCTGTTGCGCGGGCGCGGTGTGGTGCGCGAGAACCCCCTGGTCGAGGCGTGGGCGGCGCGTTACGAGCGCGTGTTGCACTGGACCGCGCTGCGCCGGCCGATCGTGACCGCATGGGTGCTGGTTCCCCTGGTGGTGGGAGCGACAGCGGGACTGGTCGTCCTCACCGGATTCGGTCCTGCGATGTCGGGAGAAGCCGAGGGGATCCGGCGGGAGTACATGACCGTGCGCTACGAGTTCACCGATGACGTGGACTATCGCACCGCACGCGACTACGCGGAGGTCGTGCAGGAAGACCTGTGGGAACGGCGCGAGGACTACGAACTGCGCCACTTGTACACCTGGTACCAGGACGGCGTGGCGATGCACCGTCTGTACTTCGATCAGGACACCGTGAGTCCCGAGAAGCTGCGGGCGATGCGCGACGCCCTGCGCGAGGACCTGCCACGCCTGGCCGGGGTCGAGTTCCTGCTCGGCGACGAGGACGGTGGCGGAAGCGGGGCGAAGACCTTCGAGGTCACCCTGCACGGCGAGGACAGCGAGGAACTCGGGCGCCTGTCGCGCGAAGTCGAGCGCCGTCTGGAGCTGTTGGACGGCGTCGAGCAGGTGACCACGGACGACGACCGCGGAAACCGCGAGCTCCGCGTGCACGTCGACGGAGATCGCGCCCGGCGCCTCGGCATGGATCCTCGTGCCGTGGCCGAGGTCATGGGTATCACCGTGCGGGGCGTTCCCCTGCCGGAGCTGCGGACCGAACGGCGGGAACTCGACCTGTGGGTGATGCTCGACGACGACGACCGCCGCACCGTCGAGGACCTGCGGTCGCTGACCATCGGCGTCGAGGACGGTCACGAAGTCACGCTCGACCAGCTGGCGACGACCGTCGAGGGACGCGGGCCCAGCCGGATCACGCGCGTGGACCAGCGTGCGGCGGTCCGGGTACGGGGGACCTACGACGGCGAGGACTTCGACGGCGCTCTCGACGAGGTACGCACGACCATGGCCGCCATGGCGCTGCCGGCCGGCTACGGCTGGAACTTCGGATCGCGCATGATGCGGCAGGAGCAACAGGAGAACGAGCTCGGTCTGAACGCTCTGCTCGCACTCGTCTGTGTCTACATGATCATGGCCGCACTCTTCGAGTCGCTACGCCATCCGCTGGTCGTGATGAGTTGTGTTCCCTTCGCCGGACTCGGGGTGGCGTGGTTCATGATGGCGACCGGTACGCCCTTCAACTTCATGGCGATGATCGGCATCGTGATCCTGATCGGGATCGTGGTGAACAACGGGATCGTGCTGATCGACCACGTCAACCACCATCGTCGCGAAGGCCTCGATCTCGAATCGGCGATCCTCCGCGGCGGTCGCGAACGCTTCCGTCCGATCCTCATGACCGCGACCACCACCGTGCTGGGACTCGTTCCCCTGGCGGTGGGGGACGGCCACGTGGGCAACGGCGAGCTCTATCCCATGGCGCGGGCGCTGATGGGTGGGCTGATCAGTTCGACGGCGCTCACGCTGCTGCTGCTGCCGACCTACTTCGTGCTGGGCGAGCGCACGCTCGCCTTCGTCCGCCGGCGCGCTCGGGTCTGGCGGGCCCGGCGGCCGTGGCGTCCGGGATCGGGATTCGGGGCCCGGCCGGAGACCCTCGCCGGCCGCACCCGTTGACCTTCGGGAGGAACCGTCGCCGGATCATGGTGTAGAGTCGTGGTCATGCGTGCTCCCGTTCGACCCGGCTTCTTCCCTCGCGTCGGTCCGAGCTCGATCCTGTGGATCGTTGTTCTCGTGTCGTCGGTCTCCGCCCACGACGGCGCCCTCGACGACGACGCGGCCCTCGAGCGCGTGCGTTCGAACTGGCTCCGGATGCGCACGCCGTCGGTGCGTCTCTACGTGGAGCCCGGCCAGCGCCCGGCCAGGGCGCAGCTCCAGGACCTCGAGGCCGCTGTCCAGCGCATGGCCCGGCGCCTCGAACTGGACCGTGCGGCGCGCGCCTCTCTTCTGCGGCAGCCGATCGAGTACGTGCTCACCAGCGACACCGATCTCATCAGCGACCTGAGCGGGATCGACGCCGAGGGCGTGGCCTTCGCCGACACGCGTCTGATCCTGGCGACGACGTTGCCGCACGAACACGAGATCGTCCACGTGCTCATGCCCCTGGCCCTTGGCACGCGGAGGACGGGCAACAACTCCTTCCTGCAGGAGGGGCTGGCCAGCGCGCTGGGCGGACACGGGGGCGAGGCGCCGTCGGCCGTGGCCGTGACCGCGGACGAGGTCCTCGGGAGCGAGCCCGTCGATCTTCGACGGATGTTCACCGAAGGCGGCTTCCACGAGTCTCCGCTGACCGCCCACGAGCGCTACGCGGTGGCCGCCCGGTTCGTCGACTACCTCTGGCGCGAGCGCGGCGGATGGGCGCGGCTGCGAGACGTGCTCGCCTATCTCGCCGGCGAGTCCGAGGAAATCCGGAGGCGGCCACCGGATGCCACCGTCGTGCAGATCGAGGGCGTGTACGGCACGCATTGGCCGCACCTGCACGCGGACTTCCTCGACTGGGTCCGTCGCCACCCGGCCACCAGCTCCATGCGCGAGGACCTCCCGGACCGGCCCGAAGACGGGGCCGCGCGCGATCACCGCCACCGTGTGTCGTTCTGGAACGAGGGCGACGCCTGGTACCTCGAGGTGCGGGCGCTCTGGGGAACGCTGGCCGCCGACGTGGCCTGGGGAGAGACCCTGCGGATCGACGGGTGGGCGGCGTCGCCGCGCGAGCCGAGGCGCTACGTCCTCGACGTCGATCGCGACGGGGCCCGCCTGCGCGATCTCCGCACGCAGGAACTGCTCATGCGCTGGCGAGCACCGCGCGACCGCGACGACGTCCTGCGCGACGTGGCGCGGCTGAGGCTCGATCCCGGCGTGGTCGGTGGTGTCGTTCCCGAGGGTTGGGCGGTCTGGTCGCGGCCGACCTTTCCGCCGCGCTGAGCGCTCAGTCGCGCTCGCGCTCGACCTGTTCGCGGTAGCGCTCGTGCAATCGCCGTGTCCACGGGCCGGCGGTCTCGTCGCCGATCACCGTGTTGTCCACGGCGACCACGGGGACGATCTCCTTCACCGATCCCGTCAGGAACACCTCGTCGGCGAGCAGCAGGTCCCGGATCTCGCCGAGGACCTCGTCGATGCGCAGCCCGAGTTCACCGGCCAGCTCCAGGACGATCTCGCGCGTGATTCCCGGCAGCAGACCGAGGCGCGGCGACGGTGTGCGCAGGACGTTTCCGTCGACCGCGAACACGTTGCCGGTAGCGGCCTCGAGCACCCGTCGGTGCGAGTTCACGAGCAGCGCCTCGTCGAAACCGGCCTCGCGTGCGAAGCGCAGCGCCATGAGCGACGGCAGGTAGTTCAGCGACTTCAGCTGGGGGAAGTTGCCGCGGGCGAAGGCCGGTTGCATGGACATGATCCGGATCCCGTCGCGCTGCTGCGCGTCGAGCTGCGGCGTGACCGCGCGCGCGGTGATCATCGTGACCGGCTCGAGGGCAGTGGGGGCGGCGCCGACGTGGTCGGTGGTGTCGTCGCCACCGCGGCTGATCTGCAGCCGGACCCGCGCGTCGGTCTCCATGAGATCGTTGGCGTCGAGCAACGCGGTGATCCGTGTCGACCAGTGCTCCCGGGTGTCGTCGAAGTCGAGCTGCAGCAGCTCGGACTGCCGACGCAGACGCTCGAGGTGGTCGTCCAGACGGAACAGGAACCCACGGTAGCTCCGCAGGGTGTCGAAGAGCCCGTCGCCGTACTGGTAGGCACCGTCGAAGGGCGAGACCCGCGCATCGGCGGCGTCGACGAGGGCTCCGTCGAGGTCGACGATCATCGCTTCCACGTCCCGGATCGAGATCGAAGAGAGGGTTCACACGGCGGCGCCGAGTGAAGCGAAGAAGGACCGCGCCTTCAACCGGGCTTCTTCGTACTCGCGATCGGGGTCGCTGTCGAGCACGATGCCGCCGCCGGTGCCGAAGTGGACGGCGCCATCCTGCCACACCGCGGTGCGGATGGCGATGCTCCAGTCCATGTCGCCGTTGGGCGCGACGGCCCCGATCGCACCCGTGTAGGGACCGCGTGCGGCGGTCTCCACGGCGGCGATGATCTCGCAGGCCCGCCGCTTGGGCGCGCCGGTGATCGATCCACCGGGAAAGAGCGCGCCGAGCAGTTCGTGCCCGCGCGAGGGCACGAGCCGGGCGTGGACGTCGCTGACCAGATGGATGAGCCCGCGCGCGCGCAGCGTCGCCATCAAGGGGTCGACGCGCACGGTACCCGGCCGTGCGATCCGGCCGAGGTCGTTGCGGCAGAGGTCCACGATCATCACGTGCTCGGCCCGATCCTTCTCACTGGCCCGCAACGCGTCGACGGAACCGGCGGGGGCCGTGCCCTTGATCGGCCCCGTGCTCACCCGGTCGCCGCGCCGGCGCAGCAGTCGTTCGGGACTGTGCGAGGTGATCGTCGCGCCCTCGAGCCGCAGGTAGGCGGCCAGGGGTGTCGGGTTCCCGCGCGCCTCGCGCCGGAACCCCTCGAAGGGATCGACCGAACTCTCCGCCCGGGCGAATCCGGTCAGATTGATCTGATAGACGTCCCCGCGGAGCAGGTGCTCGCGGACGACGCCGACGGCGTCACGGTGCCAGTCGCGGTCGAAGAACCGGACCGCTCCGGTCCCACCCCCGAGCCGACGCGCGGCCGGTGTCCGCAGGGCGTCGAGGACGGTCGCCCGCGCATCGCGGTCGCGGTGCACGACCAGGCGCGCGGGACGGCCGGGGTCGAAGACCAGGGCGTGGTCGTAGGCGGCGAGCCAGACCTCGGGCACGGAGAAGGGCGCGGCGACCGGACTCCGCGCCCCGAAACGTGCCGTCCCCGCTTCGAAGGAGAGGGCACCGGCCATCCACGGTACGTCCGGCTCGGGCGCGGCCGGTGCCAGGTGCTCGTTCAGCGCGGAGGGCCAGCGCAGTGGATCGGGATCGAGTGGACCGACATCGGGGGCGTCTCCGGACCATCTGGGCCGGCCGTCCGGCCCGCACGTCAGGGTCCAGCGGGGCCCGAACAGCAGGACCGAACGCCCCCGACGGTGGCCGGAGTGCAGGAGCACGGTGCCCGGGCGGTTGGCGACCGTGGCCGCCGCGTCCAGGGGATCGGTCTGGAGGTCGAGCGTGGTGGTCATGGGAGCGGCACTCCGGCCGGGGGAGCCGGAGTGCCGCGGAGCAGGCTACACCGCCGGAGGAGGGCGCGCCACACGGGGGCGCGCTCCGGCGGGAATCCGATCACCAGGGCGTCGCGGTCGCGGGCTCGTCGTCCAGCAGCAGTTGCTTGGCCCGCAGCAGCTTGCCGGCCTGATCCAGCACCTCGCGGGGAGCGCCGCCCTGGGCCTGCAGGCTCTCGCAGTCGGTCTGGACCCGGTCGACGGCGTCGATCACCCGCGCCACGCCGCACTCGATCCACTTCGACTGGATCTCGGTCCCGCCGTGCTCGGCCGCCAGCGCCCGACAGCGTTCGTAGGCCTTCTCCACGTGGTTTTCGGCGAGATCGACGTCGACCAGGTTGAGCTCGGCCGCCGTGTAGTCGGGGCGGAGCTCGACGGCGCGGCCGAAGCATGCGCGGGCCTTCTCCCAGTCCTGCAATTGGAAGTGGACGACGCCCTGGTTGTTCAGGAATTCGGCGTCGTCGGGATCGAGCGCTCCCGCGCGCTCGAAGTCTTCGAGGGCGCCCAGATAGTTGCCACTCCGGAAGCGCATCAGCCCACGATTGTACCAGGGGTTCGGGGCGTCGGGGGTGAGCTCCGCGGCACGGCCGAAGGCCCCTTCGGCCTCCTCGTGCCGCCCCATGGCCGCGCAGATGGCGCCGAGGTTGTTGAAGACCTCGGGAATCCCAGGATTGCCCTCGGCGATGTCGCGGAAGGCGGAAAGCCCCCCTTCGAGGTCCCCGGCCTCGATCCGCTCCTTCGCCCGCGCCACGTCACGCGCCAGGGCGTCGTCCTGTGGCTGCGTCTGCGTCGCGGTCGCCCCGTCCGTCGGTGCCCCGTCGTTCGGACGATTCATCGTACCTGCTCCTTCGAGGGAGACGACGCGCCTCCCTTCCGGCGCGTGGTCGGTTCAAGAGCCGTACCAGGGCGGCGGTCCACACGGTGCCGCCGCTCACCGCGGCGGGCGAATCGCCATCACACAGCCGTAACGAGGCCGCGCAGACAAGGATTCCAGTCTGGTTGACAATTCTCCCCCTAAGGTTAGTTTCCATCCGAAATGTGCCGGAAGTCCGTCATGGGCGGTGCCTTGGGGCGTCGATCCTCTTCCGGCCGACAGGGTCCGGCTCACCCGAGCCGCTAGGTCTCGTGGGGACCCCCTTTCATGAACGTCTATGTTCCCGTTCTGCTCGTCATCGCGATCGCGGTCGTCTTCGCCGGTCTGTTCCTGGTGCTGTCCCGGCTCCTGGGGCCGCTCAAGGAGACGCCGGAGAAGCTCACGGCCTACGAATGCGGGATCCCGAGCCGAGGGAGCACGAACCTGCGCTTCTACGTTCGCTTCTACGTGGTCGCCCTGTTGTTCCTGCTCTTCGATCTCGAAGCCGCGTTCCTGATTCCCTGGGCGGTCAGCTTCCGCACCTTCGTGGAGCAGGGGCAGGGGCTCGAGATGTTCGCGGCCATGAGCGTCTTCTTCGGTCTGCTCGTGGCCGGCCTCGTATACGAATGGCGAAAGGGAGCCCTGGAATGGGAGTAGCGCTCGACCAGCCGTCGAATTTCATGACGACCAAGCTCCGCCAGGCGGTGAACTGGGGGCGCAAGTACAGTCTGTGGCCGCTGCCCTTCGGGACGGCCTGCTGCGCCATCGAGTTCATGGGGACGGTGGGGAGCTTCACCGACATCTCGCGCTTCGGTGCCGAGGCGGTACGGTTCAGTCCGCGGCAGAGCGACATGCTGCTGGTGGCCGGTACCATCAGCTACAAGCAGGCGCCGATCCTCAAGCGTGTCTACGAGCAGATGTGCGAGCCCAAGTGGGTGGTCGCCATGGGCGTCTGCGCCAGCTCGGGCGGCTTCTACAACAACTATGGTACGGTGCAGGGGATCGATCATCTCATCCCCACCGACATCTACATCGCCGGCTGTCCTCCGACTCCGGAGAACCTGCTGAGCGCGCTCGTGATGTTGCAGGAGAAGGTCCACCGGGAAGGGATCGAGGCAGTGAAGGAGCGTCACCGTGTCGTCAAGAGCAGCTGACCGGCTCCGCGAGCGCTTCGGCGCAGACGTTCTCGAGACCTCTGATCAACTCGGCGACACCAGCGTCACGGTGAAGCGGGAATCGGCCAAGGAGATCCTGCGGTTCTGCAAGGACGACCCGCAGATCCGGGCCGACATGCTGCTCGACGTCATCGGCGTCGACTGGCCCGAGCGCGAGGAACGCTTCGACGTCGTCTACTCGTTGCGTTCCATGCAGACGAAGGAACGTCTGCGGGTCAAGGTCCACGTGCCCGAGGACGGTGCGGTGGACACCGTCAGCGACGTCTGGCGGTCGGCCGACTGGCACGAGCGCGAGACCTACGATCTGTTCGGCGTGGAGTTCGACGGACACCCCGACCTGCGGCGCATCCTCTGCCATCACCAGTTCGAGGGCCACGCCCTGCGCAAGGACTACCCGATCGAGCACGGGCAGATGTGCTACGTGCCCGAGAAGCTGCTCAGCGACGAGGAGATCGTCCACGGGCCGCAGTTGCTCGGCTACGCCCCGCAGAACACCAGTGTTCCGGTCGCCGCGTCGAGCGACGACGAGATCCACTCGGACTTCCTGCCCGTGAACCTCGGGCCGAGCCATCCGGCCATGCACGGGGCGTTGCGTGTCGAGGCCCTGCTCGACGGCGAGACCATCGTGCACAGCAAGACCGAGATCGGCTACCTGCACCGCTGCTTCGAGAAGGAGTCCGAGGACCACACCTGGGCGCAGATCATTCCCTACACCGACCGCCTGAACTACGTGTCGGCGCTCACCAACAACGTGAGCTACGTGCTGGCGGTCGAGAAGATGATGGGCGTCGAGGTGCCGCCGCGCGCGAACACGATCCGCGTGATCGTCAACGAACTCGGCCGCATCATGGACCACCTGGTCTGCGTGGGCACGAACCTGGTCGACATCGGCGCGCTCACCAACTTCTGGTACTTCTGGAACGCGCGCGAGTGGATCTACGAGGTGGTCGAGCGTCTCTGCGGCGAGCGGCTGACCACCAGCTACACCCGCATCGGCGGTCTCTACCGCGACCTCTACGAGGGCTTCGAGGACGACGTCCGGCTCGCGCTGCAGAAGACCGAGGAAGGTCTCAGCGACGCGAGCAAACTGGTCCAGCGCAACCGGATCCTCATGGACCGGGCGATCGGCGTGGGCGTGATGAGCGCCGAGGACGCGATCGACTGGGGCTGGACGGGCCCCTGCCTGCGCTCGACGGGCGTCGCCTACGACATCCGCAAGCACTCGCCCTACCTGGGTTACGACGAGTACGAGTTCGACGTGCCGGTCGGTGAGAACGGCGACGTCTACGACCGTATGCTCTGCCGCATGGAGGAGATCTACCAGTCGATCTCGATCGTGCGTCAGGCTCTCGAACGGCTCCCGGACGGTCCGATCCAGAGCGACGACCGCCGGGTGGCCATGCCTCCGAAGGACGAGGTCTACAACTCGATCGAAGGCATGATGAACCACTTCAAGCTGGTGTTCGAGGGCATCCACGTTCCACCGGGCGAGGGCTACGGTTTCACCGAGGGCGCCAATGGCGAACTCGGCTTCTACATCGTGAGCGACGGCAGTGGGCACCCCTACCGGATCAAGGTCCGCCCCCCGTGCTTCCCGATCTTCTCGTCGTTCAACAGTCTGGTCCAGGGCGGCATGGTCGCCGATGCCATCGCCACACTGGGCGGACTGAACATCATCGCGGGCGAGCTCGATCGCTGAGCCCACCGTCCACACCGTCACCCCTCAGCGGGGGACCGCGAGGCCGAATCGATGAGTGACCCGAAGGAACCCGTCCGTCCCGAGGCGGAGGAGACGAACGAGGGCGCCGAGGGCGGAGCCACTGCCACGGCCACCGGCGAGTTCTCGTTCTCGGCGGAGCGCGAAGAGAAGTTCCAGGAGATCCAGCGCCGCTACCCCACGGGGGAGAGCGCGATCATGCCCACGCTCTGGCTGTGTCAGGACGAGTGGACCTGGTTGAAACCCGGGGTGCCCGAGTGGGTGGCCGAGCGGCTCGAGGTACCGGTCGCGACCGTGTACGAGCTGATCACGTTCTACACGATGTACTACACCGAGGATCCCGGGAAGTACAACCTGCAGGTCTGCCGCAACGTCAGTTGTCACCTGATGGGAGCGCAGAAGATCGTGCAGCACCTTCGCGAGCGTCTCGGGGTCGAGGTGGGCCAGACCGACGACGACGGACTCTTCCGGCTCGAGGAGGTCGAGTGTCTCGGTGCCTGTGGCATGGCTCCCATGATGCAGGTGGGAAAGTA
>DATFKK010000176.1 GCA_035268685.1 Candidatus Krumholzibacteriia bacterium
GCCGGGGCCACCGGGGCCGCCGGGACCACCAGGCCCGCCGGGACCCCCGCGGTGATCGCCGGGTCCGCCGATGATGTCGTCGACCGGGCTGTGGCCGCCGAGCCCGCCGTGCATCTCACCCGGGCCCATCCAGCCCTTCGCGATCATGTGGTCCATCATCGCGCCCATCGGCTCGAAGCGACGCATGCCTTCGTCCATGCGTCCGATCGTCTCGTCCAGGGGACGGCCGTGGGCGTGGGCGGTCATGACCATGTGGGCCATGCGGCGGATGTCGCCGGCGCGGTAGCGGTTCTGCAGGGCTTCGCCGGCCAGCCGCACGGCACGTTCGCGTTGGACGCCGACCTCCATGAGATCGGTCGCCGTCGCCGAGGCCGCGGCCAGGTCGACGGTGCTGCACGAGCCGTCGCGCAGGCGCTGGCGCGCCCGCTCGGTCAGCTGCTCGACGTCGCCCTCCTGCAGGCCGCGCCACATGTTGCGGGCCACGCTCTCGGTCAACCGGCGCTCGGTCCGTGGATCGGCCGCCTGCAGACCGGCCTCGCGGGCGCGGTGCAGGGCGCGGTCGGCGGTGCGGACGTGCTGCTCGAGTTGGTTCATCACGCGGTCGAGCACGGGCGCGGGGGCGTTCTTGCGTCGGCCCTCGCGCAGCTTGTCGACGAGCGGCTCCACCGGCAGACCTTCGCGGGCCATGGTGGCCACGCGTTGCTGGTGACGGATCTGTTCGCGCAGGGCCTCGCCCTCGGGGAAGAGGCTTTCGAGGGCTTCGCCGCTCAGGCCAGCCTGCTCGCATGCGCGAAGGTGCTCGCGGAGCTGTTCGCGCTCCTGGTCCTGCAGACCGGGCGCGTTCTCGATGCGCGCGCGGATGCGATCGCGCAGCGGTGTGTCGTCGGTCTGGGCGCTGGCTGCGGGCGCCAGGGCGGCAACGAGCAGGGCGACGCTCAGCGCGACGCTCAACCTGAAGCTCAGCCCGGTGCTCAGCACGGTGACGATCGTGGTGTGGAGGGGGCGTTGGGTCCTCATGGTCGTTCTCCTGCCGATCGGATGCCGTCGGGGGACGGCGCGGGATCTCGTTCCCTGAGACGACGTCGTCGCTCCGGGGTTACGAACCGTTCTCATCAGCCACGACCTCCAGCACGCCGTTGCGGCCTCCGAAGCCGTCGTCGACGGTGATCGCGGCCTCGGGCGGGGTGACCCACTCGCCGTCGACGACGTAGGAATACTCGTAGCGGCCGGGGTCGACGTCGAGCTCGACGGTCCACCAGCCGTCGGCGTCGCGGTGCATCGGATGGGCGGTCGGATCCCAGCCGTTGAAGTCGCCCGCCACGGCGACCGCCTGCGCCTCGGGAGCACGGAACCGCAATTCCACGGTGTCGCCGGGATCGTCGAGGCGGAACAGACCGTCGGCGTCGCCCTCGTCCGGCCACTCGGGGAGCAGGCGGTCGCGCCCGCCGAAGCTCCAGTCGCGGCTCACGGCCAGGGAGATGCGGTGGCTGGTCTCGGTGGTTCCGTTGGGCCACTCGTACTCGGCCAGGGCGGCGCGCAGTTCGATCGTCGCGGCGTCCAGACCGTTCCAGGCGATCCCGAGGCCGGCCTGACGGTAGCTGTCGCTGTCGCCGAGCTCGGTGCGCTCGGTGAAGTCGCGCAGCTGCAGGCTGCCGAAGGCAGTCAGGCGCCAGTTCGGCACGGGCTCGAGCGCGGCTCCGACCGACGCGAACAAAGCCTCCGAGTCGAAGTCGTCGTCGCGGGCGTCGGTGATCTGGATCCCGCCGCGGGCCTCGACGCGCAGCTCCTCGGTGAGTCGGAGTACGAAGTCGATGCCGCCGCTGACTCCGCCCTCGGCGTAGTCTTCGGTGGTTCCGTCTTCCAGCGCGATTTCGAGTTCCGGATAACGACGGCCGCGTCCGCCGGTCCACAGCTCGACGGCGCCGCGGTCGTGGACGAAGGACAGCCCGACCTCGCCACCGGCCCCGAAGCGACGCACCGTGGTGCGCTCGGAGTCGTCGTAGGCGTCCAGGCTGAGCGAGGTGCGCAGCAACCAGCGATCGGCGAGGGCGGCGCGGAAGTCGGCCCAGGCACTCTGCCCGTACAGCCGACGACCACCGCCCTGCAGGTAGCGTTGCCACGACAGCGCCGTACCCAGATCGAGGCGCTGGCGGGTCGAGGGCCAGTGTGTGGCGCGCAGGCTCGGCGAGATGTCGACGAAGCTGCCGCCCTCGACGGCCTCGCGCGTGACGCCGGGATCGATCACCAGGTCGCTCTCGTCGCCGCCGCCGACGCGCAGGCCGGGGGTCCATTCCCACGACGCGACGCCCGCCGTGGGCACGACGAGCGTCAGCAGGAATGCGAGGAGCGCGGTGGGTGTGGTGCGACGCGTGTGGACGTCACACCCCCACGTCGAGCACGGCATTCGTGCCTCCGAAGCCGTCGGGTCGCTCGCGAAGGGCGAGCGGATCGCTCACCCAGCGATCGCCGTTCTCCACGAACATGTACTCGTACTCGCCCGGCGGCAGGACGAGCGTGGTGGTCCACACGTCGCCGACGCGGCGCATCGGAGTGCTCGCGTCGTCCCAGGCGTTGAAGTCGCCGGCCACGTGCACCCGGTCGGGGTCCTGGTCTTCTTCGGGGACGTAGACCAGGCGCACGGTGTGGAGGTTGCGGGTGGAGGTGGCGACGGTGGTGGTGGCTTCGTCGGACGTCGTGGTGATCGTAGGGGTCGTGTCGTCCGACGTGATTCCGGATGTCGTGCCGAGCGTCGTGGTTCCGGAATCGGAGACGTCGGTGTCGCCGACCTGCATGCCGCCGACGAAGACCAGAGCCAGCACCGCGGCTGCTGCGAGCGGGCGCAGCCAAGCGGGAACCTCGCGGCGCTGGCTCCGTTCCGTGGCCGCGGCACGCACTTCCTCGCGATCGATGCGGTTCATGACCGCGTCGACGAAGGCCGGTGGGGTGGTGGAGGCGTTCGTTTCGGCCGCGGCCGCGAGCAACTCCTCGGTGCGACGGAGTTCCTCGGCCAGCTCGGGGTCGCGTTCGACCGCGTCGAGGAATTCGCGCGCCTCGTGGTCGTCGAGTTCGCCGTCGATGTAGCGTGCGAGCAGGGAGTTCACGACGTCTCCTCTCCACTGCGGAAGGGCCGCGGTCCGGGGCGCCGGTGCGTGTCGCCGCGCGGTGCCTCGTCGAAGACCTTCTCCTTGAGCATCTGCCGCGCGCGGTGCGCGCGGACCTTGAGCGATCCGACCGAGTCGCCGGTCACGCGGGCGATCTCGTCGTAGGGCAGATCGTGTTCGTGGTGCAGCACGAAGACCTCCCGGTACTTCGGCGGTAGTTCGTCGAGCGCGGCGGCCAGTCGGTCGGCCAGCTCGTGTTCGCCCACCGCGTCGCTCGGGTCGCTCCAGGTGGCGACCGACGGTGGGTCGGCAGTCTCCTCGCGCTGGTCGCGGAGGTCGTCGAGCGACACGACGTTGCCGTGCCGCTTCGTCCGCCGCAGACCGTCGCGGGCGAGATGCAGGGCGATCTGGACGATCCAGGTGCCGAACCGGGCGTCGCCACGAAAGCCGTCCAGGCCGCGGTAGGCCCGCAGGAAGGTGTCCTGCGCCAGGTCGTCGGCCTGGTCGACGTCGCCCGTCAACCGCAACAGGATCGAACGCACCCGTCCACCGTGGCGCTCCACCAGGGTGGCGAAGGCCTCACGGTCTCCGTCGCGCGCCCGCGCGACGAACACGGCGTCTGTTCCGGGTGGTTGCACGTTCTCTCCCGCTGGTGCTCCTGCACCGCGCCTCGTGGGTTGGGACGACGCGACCGAGGGCAGGTTACGGGATTTTTCGGGGTGGGGCATGGGGGGGCGGGGCGGGGGCGCATCGGGGGGCGGTGCATCGGGGGCTCGAGCGGCGCTTCCGCGGTGGAAGTGACCGGTGGGGTGACACCTGGGGAAGTTCCGCGCTGGAAGCGAGCTGCGCTTCCGCGGTGGAAGTGACCGCTCGAAGCACACCTGGAGGAAGATCCGAGAGCCGGGATCCGTGGCCCATCGGCAACAGGCCGGCCATGCCCGCCTCGCGAGGTCGACGGCCGGGGATCGGCGTTGCCCGCCCCTCCCCGGCCGAATCAATGCGCGCGGTGCTCGGGTGCTCCGATCAGTCGCGGCCGACGTCCTCGGTGACGCCGATCACGGGTTCGCGGGGAAGCTCGTCGGTGTCCGGTGCGTCGGGTGCCCGAAGTCGCAGGGCGAGAGCCTGGGCCCGCCGGGAGAAGTCGATGGACTCGCCAAGGATGCGCATCGCCTCCTGATCGGCGTGGAAGCCCTTCGAGTTCTCGCTGCTGATGTAGTCGAGGCGCCACATGGCCTTCCGCTGCAGTTCGAAGACCGGCGCGAGTTGCTCATCGGTCGCGCCGGCAACCTGCGCCTCGAGGATCGCATCGAGCATCTCGCTCATCGCGGTGCCGGCACGCTCGGTCATGGCGACCGTGCGCTTCTGGATGTTCTCCACCTTCTCCCGCAACTCCGACTCATCGACGTTGTGGCACGTCTGACACGAAGCGGCGACGGACTCCATCGGGCTCTGGACGTTGTGACTGCTGATCTTCATGGCGCCTTCGCGCTGGTAGGGCATGTGGCAGTCGGCGCAGCCCACACCACTCCGCGCGTGAACGCCCTGACTCCAGAGCTCGAACTCGGGGTGCTGCACTTTGAACACCTTCGCACCGGTCTCACCGTGCACGTAGTCGTAGAAGGGTTCGCCGTCGGGGAAGCTCTTCTGTTCCCAGTGGGCTTCGGCCTGATCCATGGTCAGGCCCTGGGCCCAGGGGAACTCGAGGACGTCGTTGCTGGAGCAGTAGTACTCGACGTGACACTGGGCGCACGCGTAGGAGCGCATCTCCGCGCGGGTGGCGTCGACGTTGGGGTCGTAGGGCGCGCTCCGGCTGCCCCGACGCCAACGTTCGATGCTCGGCAGATGTGGGACCGGCGCCTCGCCTTCGGCCAGGGCCTGGATCCCGAGCACGAAACCCGGCCGCGTGACGCGCAGCGCCATGGTTTCGGGATCGTGGCAGTCGATGCAGGCCACGGGGTGAGCTTCGCCCTGCAGCGCTCCGTGCGGATCGACGGGTTCACCGGCCATCTCTCCCGTGAATCCGCCGACGGGGGGTTGCGGTACGACGGGTTCGTTCTCGTTCGGCGTTCCGTCGGGTGCGGCGAGCAACAGGGCGTAGACCTCGTCGTACGGCAGGCGGCTGACTTCCTCGAAGCCCCGGATGATCGCCGGCATGTTCAGGTCGGCAGCAAGGGCCTCCTCGTCGGCCGGGAGCCCCATGGCCTCGAGGCCCACCTTGCGGTACATGACGGTGTTCGAGGCGTGGCAGTGCAGACATGCGCCGGCCTGCGGCTTCTTGGTCACACGCTCGGTCACGCCCTGGTCGTAGAGCATGTACGCGTGTCCACGCGCCTCGCGGTAGTCGATGCTGAAGGCGTACCCGGCGTAGAGTCGCTTCAGCCACGGTTGTTCCTCGAGCTTGCTGGCGGGCATGGCACTGGATCCGCCGTAGAACTCGTCGCCCGCCGTGGCCTTCCACCCGTCGAACTGCTGGGGCCAGTTGCGTCCCCAGGGCTCGGGGTCGGTCGAGATCTCGCTCACCTCGGCGACACGCACGAAGCGCTGACGCTCGTCCTGTTTGTGCCCGACCATGGTGACGAGCACCCATGCCACTCCGAGCGTGGCGATCACGGTGGCGACGAAGGTCACCACGAGAAGGCGTTTGCTGGTCGTGGTCGACTTGGCGGGGGACACGTGTTCGTTCTCGCGATTCGTCATCGTTCGATTCCTCGGGGCGACGGTGGGGCCTCAGCGGTGGCCGACATCCTGGTGGCAGTGCATGCACGAGACGATGTCGCCCCCGTGTTCGGTGGGGAGCAGGGCGTTCGCCAGGTCGCTGTGGCAATGCAGGCACGCCTGCTCGGTCACGCGCCGGTTCCGATCCTTGATGCGGATCGGTTCGTGGAAGTCGTTGGTCGTGAACGCCAGCGAGTGGAAGAAGCCGTTGTCGGCCTTGGTGGCCCACTTGCCGACGGGATCGTGCGGTAGGTGGCAGTCGTTGCACGCGGCGACGTGCGCGTGGCCCGACTTGATCCACGAGTCGTACTGCTCCTGCATGACGTGGCAGTTGGTGCAGGCCTGCGGGTCGTTGCTCAGGTAGGCCGCACCGTTGCCGTAGCCGAAGGTGAAGGTGCCGAGCCCGCCCAGCACCCCGGCGGCCACGGTCACGGCGACGGCGAGAGCGGTGATCCCGCGCCGTCGACCGGCAGTTCCGTCGTTGGGTTCGTCGTGTCGAATGGCGGGCCTCGCGCGCTCGGCAGGGGGTCACGGGGGATTGGAAGTTAGCGCGCGATGGTCGGTCGTAGCCGTAGCGATTCCGTGATGGGATCCGTGCGCATTGAGCATAAGATGTTGCACAGTCACAAGATATATTCATATAATGTTATCCGAATAAAGTTGCTGCAGGAGGTCGGATGCTCACCGATTCGGCGGTCCATGCTGTCCGGGCGATGATCGCGCTGGGATCCCTGCCGGCGTCGGGATTCCGCGGCGCGGGCGCGCTGGCGCAGCACACGGCGACCCGGCCGCCCCTGTCACGTGCATCACGCCTGGAGCCCGATCCGTGACCAGTACCTCGACCAAGCCCCCGCAACCCGAGGCATCCGTCATGAGCGAACTCATCAACAACAGCCAGGAACGCGTCGACACGCTGGCCGGCATCATCCGTCGCCTGCACGCGGGAACGGATCCCGAGAGCGTGAAGCAGGAACTCGCAGAGGTCGTGCAGGCCACGACCAGCGACGAGATCGTGGCCATGGAGCAGCAGCTCATGGACCAGGGCATGTCCGTCGACGAGGTCAAGAGCATGTGCGACCTGCACTCGCAGGTCCTCGGCGACCTACTCGACGAGCCCACCGGCTCCGACGTTCCCGCCGGGCACCCCCTGCACACCTTCGGCCGCGAGAACGTGGCGATCGCCGGTCTCGTGGGCCGGATCCGTGGACTGTTGTCGACGCTCACCCCGGACAACGTCGACACGACCCTCGACGTGTGGCGTCCGCTGCACGAGCAGCTGATGGATGTCGAGAAGCACTACTCGCGCAAGGAGAACATCCTCTTCCCGTACCTCGAACGGCACGGCGTGACCGGTCCCTCGCAGGTCATGTGGGGCAAGGACGACGACATCCGCGTGCTGTTGAAGTCGCTGCGCGAGGCGCTGACGGTGCAGGATGCGTCCTTCGAGGACTGGAGAGTGGTGATCGACCAGGTCGCGAATCCCCTGCTCGACCAGATCGAGGAGATGATCCGCAAGGAAGAGCGGATCCTCTTTCCCATGGCGAGAGAGAAGCTGAGCGACGAGGAGTGGGCACAGATCCACCACGCCGCCGTGCCCTTCGGTACCTGCCTGGTCGAAGCCGGAACCGAGTATCGACCCGAGCCGGCCGAGGCGCCGGATCCGATGACCGCCGACGCTGACCGTCGCATCCCGATCGGAGTGGGGAGCGTGCTTCCGGCACACCTGGAGGGAATCATCAAGGTGCTGCCGGTGGACCTGACCTACGTCGACGCCGACGATCGTGTCGCCTTCTTCTCGGAAGGTCCCGACCGCGTCTTCGAGCGCACCCATGCGATCATCGGCCGCAAGGTGCAGAACTGCCATCCGCCGCACAGCGTGTCGATCGTCGACCAGATCCTCCGCGATTTCCGCAGCGGAACCCAGGACGTCGCGGAGTTCTGGATCCAGCTGGGGCCACGCTTCATCCACATCCGGTACTTCGCCGTGCGCGACGACACCGGAGAGTACCTGGGCACGCTCGAGGTGACCCAGGACGCCACGCGGGTCCGCCAGCTCGAAGGTCAGCGGAGGCTCCTGCAGTACGAGGAGCAGGCGTGAGACCACCGATCACCCCGCAGACCCGCGTCGGCGCGATCCTCGCCGCTTATCCGGAACTCGAGAAGGCTCTGCTCGAGTTCTCGCCCCACTTCGAGAAGCTGAAGAACCCGATCCTGCGCAAGACCGTGGCCCGCGTGGCGACCCTCGAGACAGCGGCCGCGACGGCGGGCGTGAACGTCGCCGATCTGGTGGCCCACCTCCGGCGTGCGGCGGGTGTGGACGGTGTGTCTGTGGACGATGGGGCGTCCGTGGCAGGCGGGGCGCCCGTGGCGGACGGCGCGCCCGTGGTGGATGGGGCGTCCGTGGCAGGCGGTGCGCCCGTGGCGGATGGCGCGCCCGTGGCGGACGGTGCGCCCGTGGCAGGCGGTGCGCCCGTGGTGGGCGATGCGCCTATGGCGTCCGGTGCGTCGGATGCGCCTTCCGAGCGACCGACGGAGGAACGGCCCACGTGGGTCGACGAGGCCGACGTCGCCCACACCCTCGATGCCGACGCGATGCTCGCACGGAACGAGCACCCGCTGGGCTTCGTCCAATCGACCGTCCCTCGCCTCGCCGCGTACCAGGCCGTTCACGTCCGCAGTTCGTTCCGCCCCGAACCCCTGATCGAGCTCATGCAGTCGAAGGGCTGTCGGGTCCACGTCGAGCACGACGCGAGCGACGACACCTGGTCGACGTGGATGGCCCCGCCCTCGACGGGCTGAGATGACGCCGGTGGCGCAAGTGGAAGTGCGTGTGGACACGCGCTTCCGCGGTGGAAGTCGAGATCCCGGACGTCTTCCATCCACACTTCCGCGGCGGAAGCGGCCGATCACGTGACAGTTGGGGAAGTTCCACCCCGGAAGCGGATCCGCTCTCCCGCCTGGCCGGCCCCCTGGCAAGCCACCCCCGCCGCCTCCTACGACGCCGACTCCGCAGCTCGAGCACCAGGCGCAGGCCTTCGTCCACGGAGCGGACGATGCGCTTCGGGAGGCGGGCGACGCGTGTGGACAGG